>CAVFJK010000223.1:3417-7945 GCA_963622815.1 Ruminococcus bicirculans (ex Wegman et al. 2014) | reverse complement strand
CCTTTTATAGTTGTTATTTTATTTATTCATATCCGCAAAGATATCAGACAGTGCTGCAAACTGTTCCAGTGTCAGTGCCTCTCCTCTGATATTCAGTGGAAGTCCACATTCTGTGATTGCCTGCTCTACCTGTTCCTTTGTAAACTGCAGTTCCTGAGAATTCTTTAATCCATTTGCCAGCGTCTTTCTTCTCTGGTTAAAAGAAGCACGGATAATGCGGAACATCAGCTTTTCATCCTTTGCCTGTACCGGCGGATTCTGATGTCTCGTCAGACGAATCACTGCACTGCCAACCTTCGGGCGAGGCATAAAACAGTTTGGGGGAACATTCGCTACGATCTCTGGTTTTGCATAATACTGTACTGCCAGAGATAAAGCTCCATAATCTTTCGAACCAGGTCCTGTCTGCATTCTGTCCGCAACCTCTTTCTGTACCATTACGGTAATAGAGTCTACCGGAACATGACTTTCAAACAGTCCCATTATGATCGGTGTCGTTATATAATACGGCAGATTTGCAACAACTTTGATCGGTCGTCCCTGATTTTTCTCATCTGCAATCTTTCGGATATCCGTTTTAAGAATATCACCATGAATCACAGAAACATTATCCCATTCTTTCAAAGTATCCTGAAGAATCGGAATCAGTGCGTCATCGATTTCTACTGCCGTCACCTCTCTGGCAGAATCTGCCAGATACTGCGTCATAGTTCCGATTCCCGGTCCGATTTCCAGTACAAAGTCATCTTTTGTGATTTCAGATGCTTCAATGATTCTGTCCAGAACACGGGTATCGATCAGAAACTTCTGACCAAACCTTTTCTGGAACACAAATCCGTACTTTTGAAGAACTTCAATGGTATATTTTGGATTTCCAAGATAAGGTCTGGTCATAAATTCCTCCTGCTACGTATTCACATTCTTTTTTATTTTTCAGCTGAAATCTTTCTCGTAAAGAACCATATATCCGTCAGGATTTACTTTCTTTTTACCAATCAGCTTACGAAGTCCGCCTTTTGATTTTGCAATGGCATTGTCAACAATTTCCTTAACTGCCCCTACATTCATCGGCTGGTCTTCTTTCTGGCTTGTACTAATCAGATTATACAGTGCAAGCATTCCCATCTGGTCGATGGTGTATCCGTTTTCTCTTGTATATACTTTTGCGAAATTTACAAGTTCATCATTGGTAAATACCGGAATATTGATCATTGATGTAAACTTGGATGTAAATTTCGGGAATCTCGCGATCAGTTTACGCATACCGATCTTCTCATCTTCAATGATAACGATCAGTCCGTCTGTACGGAATTCCATTGCTTTATTCAGCTGATTAACTGTTTCCTTTGTCAGCTGATTTGCATTTTCGATAACAAGGAATCCTCCTGCCATCTTACTTACGATCTCGGCAATATTCTTACCATTGATCTGATCCGCAAATACATAAGCAACTTTTGATGCATCCAGATTCAGTTCTTTACAGATTGCAGGAATCAGGCTGGAGATC
The DNA here is from genome assembly GCA_963622815.1 of Ruminococcus bicirculans (ex Wegman et al. 2014). Taxonomy (GTDB): domain Bacteria; phylum Bacillota; class Clostridia; order Lachnospirales; family Lachnospiraceae; genus Blautia_A. The sequence continues at coordinate 6,438 of CAVFJK010000223.1, read as the reverse complement.
AGACGTGTCTTTCCTGTCTCGCGGCCACCCATAACGATCACGTTACCAGTCTTGGATGTTTTATCAGCTGCCCCCATCTGAACATCGCAAAGTGCATCGATGATCTGCTCTTTGAGTCCCGGAACTTTTGCAAAGTACGTAAAGAGTTTCTCTTCATCTTCGGTCAGTTCTTTTTCTCTCGGAATGATATCTTCTGCATTTTTCTGCGGTTTCATGGAATCGATCAACTGTTCCAGTTCTTCTTCCTCAGAAAGTGGTTTCTTTGATTTTTTAGCTTTCTTCGCCGGTTTTGATTTTTTGACTTCTTTTACAGGGATTTCTACTGTCTCTGCACCATCCATCTCATCACTGAGGAAATCCATACCTTTCAGCAGATCATCCTCGTCTTCATAACCGTCTTCTTCTCCGAAGTCTTCCTCTTCGTCATCACCTTCCAGAAGAGAATCAAATTCATCTGCTTCTTCAAACTCATTTTCTTCAGGTTCTGGCTCTAAGTCAACCTTCTTTCCGGCAGGACCATTCATAAATTCATCTTCTGCACTCTGAAGATCTTCTTCGGACATATATTCTTCGTCATCTTCCGGAACAGGTTCCGGTTCTTCTACCGGTTTCTTCGCCAGAATCGGTTCTTTCGGAATCTCAATTCCCTGCGCAGTCGCAGCAGCAAGGATCGTATCTTCCAGATTAAATTCAAAATCATCTGCAGATGCATCTTCTGCACCCGGCAGACAGATATCCGGTGCCTTTGGAATCTCGATTCCTCCCGGATTATCCAGATTCATATTCTTCATGGAATCCGGAATTTCCAGTTCCGGCATTTTCATTTCTGCCGGTTCTTCCTGCTTTTCAGTATCTTCAGGCACATTTTCTTCGCTTTCAGTTTCAACAGTCTCTTCTGTTTCCGGAATCGCTTCCGGTTCAACAGCAGCTGCTGATTCCAGATCATCCTCAGATTCCAGTGTCTCTGCAGTTTCTTCAACTGCCGGTTCTTCTACTATTTCTTCCGGATCATGCTCAATTTCTTCTTCAGTAACCAGTTCGATCATTTCTTCCATGTTACTGAAAACAGACTGACCTGGATTCTTCGGCGGATGAATAACCGCATCTTCCGGTTCAAGATCCGGAACATTCACATCTGTTTCATCAGAGGAAATATCCTTGATCAGTTCTTCCTGAACTTCTGCAGGAGCTTCTTCCTCTTCTTTCATGAATTCTTTTTCATTTTCTTTTTTCTTATTTCCGCTGAAGATATCTCTGATTCCTTTGGATATTCTTTCTTGAAGGCTTTCTGCACCGTTAACGTCTCTCTCATCGATTTTAACACTCTCGATCACAGGACCTTCCTCTTCCCGAACTTCTGCATGAGCTTCTTCTGATTTCTCCTCTGCATTAATAGACTCAGCCTCTTCAACAGGTGTAAGCTTCGGAATGAACTGACTGTCATATTTTGCTTTTTCTTCGCCGGTCAGCATTCCCATTCTGTTCTTGAGATCCAGTGCCTTCATAACATACTTTCCGTCACTGAACCAGAGAACCATTTCATTACAGAGATCCAGACATTTCTGAGTATCCCCGTTCTGATAATACAGCTTCGCCAGTTCATAAGACCAGCGCTCTGTAAATTCTTTTTCTTTATATTCCTCCAGAATCTTGATCTGTTCATCCAGAGAAACCTGTTTTTCTTTACAGATTTTATATTTAAGGATATATCTGGTGCTGTCGTTTGGAGCCACCTCCAGAAATTCCTCATAAAATTCTTCTGCTTCATTGATATCCTTCATCTTGAGGGATACTTCAATTAAACGATATAATATATTTTTGCCAATCGGAGCTCTGTGATAAGCAAGAAGGAAAATCTCCTTACTGTCCTCATATCTCTTATTCGCTGCATAGATCTCACCAACAACGCATAAAGTACGGACATTCTTAACACGGCGCCAGTCAATACTGTCTACGACTTCCATGGCATCCTTGTAATTTTTCTTTTCTACAAGGCGATTTATTTCTTCAAGTTTGATCCGAAATTCCTCTTTATCCAATGTATTCACCAACTTTCCAAGATTAAAAACAGTGTAACATATGCCATAATGCTTGTCAAAATGTGATAACCACAAAAATGCTTTAATTTACAGGATTAAAAACTTCTCCTTTTACCACCCTGAACACTTTATTGATGTGGAACTGATGACTGACAAAATCATCCAGTCCCGTACATGTGATCAACGTCTGTATATCATGAATGCTGTCAAGAAGATACGTCTGTCTGTTGCTGTCCAACTCTGAAAGTACATCATCCAGAAGAAGGATCGGTGTATCTTTGATTTTTTCTTTCACCAGGTATATTTCTGAAAGTTTCAAAGATAACGCTGCAGTCCTCTGCTGTCCCTGTGAACCGTATTTTCGGATATCAATCCCGTTCACCATAAAACACAGATCATCTCTGTGCGGACCGGCTGACGTCATTTTCATCCTTATATCACGTTCTCTGTTCTTTTTCAAAGTTTCCTCAAAGCATTCTGACTCTGTACTCGGTTCATAAATGACCTCAAGATGTTCTTCCCCACCTGTCAGATTCCGATGGATATCCTGAATCACCTCATTCAGGTCTCTGACAAAATCCTGTCTTTTTTCTATGATTTTTCTGCCATACTGCAGCATCTGAATATCCCATATCTCCAGAGTTTCCCGTAAAGAAGGATTCTGATAAAGATCCTTCAGAAGACGATTTCTCTGATTTACAATATGATTATATCCGGCCAGGTCTGTCAGATATATCTGGTCAAGCTGGCATAATTCCAGATCCATAAATCTTCGTCTTTCACCAGGCCCATTCTTGATGATGTTCAGGTCTTCCGGTGAAAAAAATACAAGATTTACGATTCCAAATAATTCTCTTGCTTTCTTGATGGGCAGTCCATTGATTGCCACACCTTTTGCCTTATTTTTACGGAGGTGCATATCAATTTTGTAAGAAAGCTCATCTTTTCGAACCATCATCCGAATATGTGATTCATCCTCACC
>CAVFJK010000223.1:645-3407 GCA_963622815.1 Ruminococcus bicirculans (ex Wegman et al. 2014) | reverse complement strand
AGACTTTGTCGTCCCACAGATATACACAGACTCCAGAATATTTGTCTTTCCCTGAGCATTATCTCCGTAAAAAATATTGGTTCCCTTATCAAAATCCAGCTGCAGATCCTGATAATTTCTGAAATTCTTAAGTTCTATAGATTCAATATACATAATTATCTGATGACTTTGATTTCCTGATCTTCAAAAGTGATCACATCACCTTCATAAACCTTACGGCCTCTTCGTTCATCAACTTCACCGTTTACCTTAACAAGACCCTCCTGGATCGCATACTTTGCTTCCACTCCGTCTTCCACAACTCCGGCAAGTTTCAAAGCCTGACCAAGTTTTATAAATTCATCTCTGATTTTGATTTCCAAATCGTTCACCTCTTATCTGGACTGATTCTGACTTATGTTTACCGGCAGGATCAGGTATGTGTAGTTTTCTTCATCGTCTCTGATAAAACATGGAGCCTTTGGATTCATCAGATACATGTTGATCGTTTCATCATCGATAACTTTCAAAGCATCGATCAGAAATTTCGGGTTAAATCCGATCAAAATATCCTTACCGGCTTTTTCAATATCAATTTCTTCATTCATGGATCCCATAGCAGAATCAATCTTCAGTTCCATGCTGTTATCTTTGATCTCAATTACGATTGGTTTCTTATCGCCTTCTCTTACAAGCAGTGTAGCTCGGTCGATACAGTCAAGAAATTCCTTTTTGTTAACACTGACTTTTGTATCATAATCGCTGGAAAGCATCTGATCGATACGGAAATATTCACCTTCAATCAGTCTGGAAACAACCATTGTCTGGTCAAATTCAAAAAGAATATGATTTTTTGTGAAGTAAATACTTACCTGATCATCAATTTCTCCGGAAAGGATCTTACTGATCTCACTTAATGTTTTTCCAGGAACAACGATCTTACGGTCTGAATATTCTTTCTTAAGAGGCATCTTACGAATAGAGATACGGTGACCATCCAGAGATACAATATTCAGACAATTATCTTTAATTTCAAACAATTCACCTGTCATCAGCCGATTGTTTTCATTCACTGCAATAGAAAAGATTGTCTGACGAATCATTTCTTTCAAAGTAAACTGAGAAAGATTTAAGGATTCATCTTTTTCAATAACCGGAAGATATGCGAAATCTTCTCCTGCTTTTCCCGGAATTGTAAATTTTGCTTTTTCACAGGTAATTGTAGCTACAAAGTTACTGTCTGTAGTGATCGTTACATCATTATCCGGAAGTCTTCGGATAATTTCATAAAAGATCTTTGCATCAAGAGCAACCATACCCTTTTCTTCAATATGACCATCAACGATTGTTTCAATACCAAGTTCCATATCGTTGGTAGTAAATTTAATCTGATTTGTTGTTGCATCCATAAGAATACATTCAAGTATAGGCATGGTTGTTTTAGATGGAACAGCTTTCAAAGATATATTTACGCTTTTTAAAAGATTATTTTTGGAACAGATGATTTTCATGATGTGTATAACTCCTTTCCTGTTTTAGAATTGGCTTTATAAATAAAAATATATAAAGAAATCCGCCGTAGCCGCCTTAGGGGGGTGTGAATATGTGAAAAAGTCTTTCAAAGCTTGAAAAACGGGGATTTCTTTACTGTATAACTTCGTGTATAAACGACTTTCAAAGTTCAAATTACGTGTGGAAAAGTCACTTAACCCTGTGGATTAATTTTTTTCCTTAACGTATCAATAGAGTTTTTGAGGTTGTCATTTGTCTTTAATTCGTTCTCAATCTTCTCTATCCCGTGCATAACTGTGGTATGGTCACGGTCTCCAAGGTTCTTACCGATCGTCTTAAGTGAAGTATCGATAATATCGCGGCACAGATACATGGCAATCTGTCGTGGCATAACAATTTTTGAACTTCGTTTATTACCGCAAAGATCTGCAACTGTTACATGATAGTGTTCTGCAACTACCGAAATAATGTAATCTGGCGTGATCACTTTCTGTTCATCCGGAGAAATGATGTCTTTTAATGCCTGTTCGGCAAGTTCCAGTGTTACTTCTTTCTTTTCGAGCTTCGAGCTTGCCATTACTTTATTAAAAGCACCTTCGAGCTCACGGATATTGGATTTAATGTTTGTTGCGATATATTTAATGACTTCTTCGCTGATATTATAGCCTTCCAGCTCTTCTTTCTTATGAAGAATTGCCATTCGGGTCTCATAATCTGGCAGTGTGATATCTGCAATCAGGCCCCATTCGAATCTTGAACGGAAGCGTTCTTCCAGGATTTCCATGTCTTTCGGCGGTTTATCAGATGAAATGATGATCTGCTTTTTTGCACTGTGAAGACTGTTGAAGGTATGGAAAAATTCTTCCTGTGTAGATTCCTTTCCTATAATAAACTGAATATCATCGACAAGAAGAACATCGATGTTTCTGTATTTTTCACGGAACTTGGACATTGCGGAATTATTTCCGTTTCGAATAGTTTCAATCAGTTCATTCGTGAATTCTTCACTGGTAACATACAAAACTTTGCTGTTTTCATCGTGCTCAATGATGTAATGAGCGATGGAATGCATCAGATGGGTCTTGCCAAGTCCGGCACCTCCATAGATAAACAGCGGATTGTATGTATCCCCTGGAGATTCGGCAACTGCAAGTGCTGCAGCCTGAGCAAATTTATTATTGTTACCGACGATAAAGGTATCAAAAATATATTTGGGATTTAAGTGAGCTTCTTCACAGCGGCGGTCAATAGCAGACAGACCGGTATCTGCT
>CAVFJK010000223.1:0-564 GCA_963622815.1 Ruminococcus bicirculans (ex Wegman et al. 2014) | reverse complement strand
CTTGACTTCGCATTCATCCATTCCGGTTATTTCACAGATCGTAACCTGAAGGAGAAGCTTATACTTCTTATTAAGAAGGTTTATTAAAACAACCTGTTCTGAAGGAACAAGAATCGTAATCACATTATCCTTGACATCATAGACTTTTAGCGGCTTCAGCCAGGTATTGAAGGCAACATCGCCTACATCGTAATCTGCTTTAACGGTCTGCAGAATTTTATCCCAATTTTCAATCACTTTATCCATGTTTCTATCTCCTGGTTTCTTTGAAAGTATATTGTATAAGTCGTAACTGTTGAATAGACATAAATATCCTTTTATATATTATAATAAATTCACGGGATTAGCAACGGTTATTTGGGCGTATAAAGGGGGAAAATTCACATGTTATGGGGATAGTTTTCCACTTTGTCCACATGTGTATAACCCTAAAACGGTGGATAATTTCCCGAGGGTTTACATAACATCTGAAATAGTGGAAAAACAGGTATGGGGATTGTGTATAAGTGTATCCACACGACGAAGCATGTAAAATAAAGGCTTTTTTTAAGATATTGTGTAAAA
>CAVFJK010000222.1:0-3037 GCA_963622815.1 Ruminococcus bicirculans (ex Wegman et al. 2014) | reverse complement strand
GATTCAGCCGGGCGAGACCGGATTTGATGCGACGCTTGGATATGGTGGTCATACGAAGGCGATGATGGAGTGCCTGCACGGGGAAGGTCATATGTATGCAACAGACGTAGACCCGGAAGAATCAGCAAAAACCCGTAAGCGTCTTGCAGATCAGGGCTTCGGTGAGGATATCCTGACAGTGAAACTTCAGAACTTCTGCACGATTGACGAGATTGCGAAGGAAGCGGGCGGTTTTGACTTCATTCTTGCTGACCTTGGTGTATCATCCATGCAGATCGATAATCCGAAGCGTGGTTTTTCTTTCCGTGCAGACGGACCGCTGGATCTTCGCCTGAATCAGGAAAAAGGAATCAGTGCAGCCGAGCGACTGGACAAGATCAGCCGTGATGAGCTCGCCGGAATGCTGTATGAGAATTCAGATGAACCATACTGTGAAGAAATTGCAAAAGCGATTACCGATGAAATCCGCAAAGGAAACCGTGTAGATACTACAACAAAATTACGTGAGATCATAGAGAAAACTCTGGGCTTCCTTCCGGAAAAAGAGAAGAAAGACACCGTCCGCAAGACCTGCCAGCGAGTTTTCCAGGCACTGCGTGTTGATGTGAACCGTGAGTTTGAAGTTCTCTATGAATTCATGGAAAAACTTCCGGATGCCTTAAAACCAGGCGGACGTGTGGCAATCCTGACGTTCCACTCCGGCGAAGACAAAATGGTCAAGAAAGCTCTCAAAGCCGGATACAAAGCAGGAATTTACTCTGACTATGCAAAAGACATCATCCGCCCATCCGCCCAGGAATGCGCCCAGAACGGTCGCGCCCGCTCCACCAAAATGCGCTGGGCAATAAAAGCAGAATAGCTTTGTTACTCATAAAAATGAAGATTCTGTGAAATGCTTTTCAAAAGCATTGACAGAGAAAATGATAATTATTACAATTAACCTATCATAAAAGTATGTTAAATGAGACTGTTACAATATAACTAAGATCTATTGTGACAGTCTTTTGTTTTGTAATTATGAAAAACAATAGTAAACTGGCTGAAGCGGAAAGGAAGTAACGCATGAAACATGAGAAACTATACATCAGTGGCATGACCTGTATCAACTGTCAGACCAGGATAACAGCAGCATTGAATAAATGCAGTGACATTACAGAAGTTTCTGTCAGCTATGAAAACGGCACGGCAGAATTTTTCTATGATCCGAAGAAGATTTCTCTGGATCAGATCGTAACCATCATAAATAATCTCGGTTACGAAGTATCCATGCAGAATGCGTCCAAAAAGAAGAACATACAGAAGGCTGTGAGGGAAATTGCAATCATTGGGGTGTTGTTTTTTCTGTTGCAGCGATTTGGGATTCTGAACCGGCTTGCACCGAATTCTCTGGCAGACGATGAGATGGGATACGGAATGCTGTTTGTGATCGGACTGATTACTTCCATTCATTGCATTGCCATGTGCGGTGGCATCAATTTATCTCAGACATTGCAGAAAGATACATCCGCTGAAGTCTCCCGGGCGATGTTCCGAAATACACTGGAATATAACATCGGACGTGTGATCTCATACACAGTGATCGGCGGTGTACTTGGCGGAATCGGCGCGTTGGCGGGAATTGGAAGCAGTTTACAGACATCCACGTTTTTCCAGGGAATGCTCAAGTTATTGGCAGGAATCATCATGGTAGTCATGGGTGTAAATATGCTTGGAATTTTTCCAGGGCTTCGAAAGTTGAGAATTCATATTCCGAAGTTCGGCAAAAATGTAAAGCTCAAATCAGGCAGAAAGCCCAGAACGCCATTCTTTGTCGGACTCTGCAACGGCTTTATGCCATGCGGCCCACTGCAGTCCATGCAGGTTGTTGCATTGGCTTCCGGAAATCCTTTGGCGGGAGCATTATCCATGTTTTGTTTCAGCCTGGGAACTGTTCCGCTGATGCTTGGATTTGGTTCTGCGGTATCTATGCTCGGAAAGCGATTCACAAGACAGGTTCTCAAAGTCGGAGCGATCCTGGTGGTGGTTATGGGTCTTTCTATGATGGCACAGGGCGGTACGCTGTCTGGACTGAATGGTAAGGCGACAGGTGCACTTATGGCAGAAAATACGGATACAAACACAGATGCCGATAATAATGACATAAACAAAATATCTGAGACAAGAACTGCAACGGATACGACTACATCGTCAGCAGACGAGAACGAAAACACAGACGAAACACAGTACGTCACCAGTACTTTGCAGGCTGGCAGAAGTTATCCGGACATCACAGTTAAAGCCGGAGAGCCGGTAAAATGGACAGTCGAGGCTCCGGATGGAAGCATCAACGGGTGCAATTATAAAATTATTCAGCAGGAGCTTGGAATAGAGTATGCTTTTGATGAAGGCGAAAATGTGATCGAATTCACACCGGAAAAAGCAGGAACTTACACCTATACGTGCTGGATGGGAATGATCACAGGAAAGATTTATGTAGAAAGTTGAGGAGAAAACGATGAAAAAATTTATGATAACAGCAGTAATGGCAGCCATGTTCATGACAATAGCAACAGGATACGGGAATACCGTAAATGTAATGGCTGCTTCTTCTGGTAAAGCAAGTGCGACAGAGAAAAATACAGCAAAAACAACAGATAGTAAATCGAAGGAAAAAGAAACAAAAGCAACCGATGACAAAGAAGACGAAAAGGAAACGACAAAAATAGAAAAAGGTGACAGTCTGATCATTAAAGTGGATGATCTATCCGAAGATGCAACGTTTTATCCAATCGAAGTGGATGGAACAGAGATGGAAGTGATCGCGGTAAAAGATGCAGAAGGAACCATCCGCACCGCATTCAATACCTGCCAGATCTGCTATGATTCCGGCAATGGCTACTACAAGCAGGAAGATGATAAACTGGTCTGCCAGAACTGTGGTAATTCCTTTACGATGGATCAGGTTGGAGAAACAGCAGGAGGATGTAATCCATATCCGATTCTGGATGATGACAAAACAGTAACGGATGACAAAATAGAGATTTCCTATGATTTTCTG
>CAVFJK010000221.1:0-5436 GCA_963622815.1 Ruminococcus bicirculans (ex Wegman et al. 2014) | reverse complement strand
TCGTTTTATGTTTTGTTTTTTCTTTTTCATTTTCGGAATGCATTCAAAAATGTAATTTATGAGTATAATATATTCGTTTCTCATCAAAAAGTCAATATATTTGTTTCGTTTTTATCATTTACCATTTCGTTTATGTTTCGTTTATGTTTTCTTAGTGCATTTTGTGGTATATAGCTGCGCATAATAAAAAAGTCCGAAAGAAAAGGAGGCATTTTAACTCCCATTTCTTTCAGACTTTCAGACCTTTCCATGCTATCTTGTTCATCACTACCGGAAACAAACAGAACAGACCGTCCTCTCGGACTGCCCCTGGTATTACTTCAGCTTTGCACTTTGCGTTCCTCCAAGAAACGCCAGTAATGCTTCCTGCAACAGACGTGAATAGTTCACACCCCGTTTATCTGCTTCTTCTTTTGCCTTATTAATTACTTCCGTTGCATTTGATGGTTCCGGCAAAGCTTTGGCATCTTTCATATAATCAACACCTTTTAATCCAATCGCATCCCGTGCCATTTCCATCGCATCTGCCATGCTTTTACCTTCAGTATACAGTTCCAGATCAGGAACATAAACAAGATACTCCTTCCCACATTGTTTAATCAAAACTGGATATGCTTCCTTCATCTCATACACACCTCTTCCTTAAAAACGAATCCGGCACTTTCGAGTTTCTTTATCAGATTACGTCTCTTCACATTTACATCCTCCTCAAAGTTATAATACGCCTTAAATGCGTATATGTAAATTTATTTCTACATCAAATCCTCCCTGAATGTTTCTTTTCGTTTATTTCTTAATATCATCGGTGCGGATTGCGAACTGTACCAGTCCGATGTCTGTATTGTCTGCGGAAACAAAGGATACCGGCGTGTAGTCACTTCCTGAGATTTCATCCAGCATCTTATCTATTTCATCCTCTATCTGCTGGTCAATATCCGCTGTTTTATCCTTAAATTCTGTTGTTCCGTCTTTGAGTTCCGCCACACCATCGTCCAGATCTTTCAATCCATCAGTAAGCTGTGTGCTTCCATCCTTAAGAGAATCCGCCCCGTTCTTTAATGACTGCATACCGCTGAGTGCACTGGTGAGCCCACCGGAAACCTGACTCACTCCGGATACCAGACTGGATGCCCCGCTTCGAAGCGATGATGCTGATGCAGCCAGCTGGTTTCCTCCTGAAATCAGTTTGTCATCATTTTTCTGAAGTTTTGTGAAGCCATCATTCAGCTGCCTGATTCCTTCGGCAGCAGTCGGAAGATCTTTTGTTGCACTCTGAAGCTGTGTCAGTCCATCCCCAACCTGAGAAATACCGCTTTGCAGAGCATTTGCTCCCTGGCAGGCACTGTCAATTGCTGCCTGCAGCTGTCCGATCATATTCTCCATATCGTCTGAAACACTGATCTGTCCTGCCATTGCTCCAAACTGATCTGCTGCTGACTGGAATCCGGCTGCAGCTTCTGATAATGAAGAGGCAGATGCTGCAAGCTGTGATGACTGCGTCTGAATATCAGCGTCCTCTCCCGGCATGGAAATCGATACGGAAGAAGTATCCGGTGCAGATACACCCTCAACACCTCCGGCACCTTCCACGCTCACTCTGGACGCTTCCAGACCGCCAATGATTCCAGATGCCTGATCTCCGTCAATTGCCCCGGATGCAACTGCTGCATTAACTGCCGCAACTGCCGCATCGATCTGACTGTTTACAGAAGCTGCACTGACACTTAACTGTTCATTCGCTGTACTGATCTGTCCATTTGCCCTCTCGACCTGTTCATTTACCTGTGCTGCCATATTTGCCCCGCCTGCTGCAAGCTGTTCATTTGCAGCTGCCGCCTGACTGTTCAGATTCTCAAGCACTGCACTGTGGCTTGCACTGATAGACTGTGCCATTTGTGCATCTGCCTGAAGAAGCTGTGCAAGCTGTGATGATTGTGCAGAAAGTGTATTCAGAGAATCTTTTGCCTGACCAAGCCCCTGTACCAGTGCTTCAAGCTGCTGTGCGCCTGAAGATGCTGCCAGTTCATCCACCTGTGTTTTCAGCTGTGACAAACCGGCACTTAACTGTGCGGAACCTGTTGTCAGATCCTGACCGCTCCCATCTCCACTGACCGCCGTGGAAAGCTTTGTTACTGCAGTAGTGATATCCCCAAGACTTCCCAGTGCTTTCAGCTGTTCTGCACCATCCGCAAGCTGGCCGGTTCCTTTGATATACTGTTTTATTCCGGAAATCAGGCTTGCAGTTCCGGATGTATACTGTTTAATTCCACTCTGCAGACTTACCGCACCCGATAACAGAGTCTGACTTCCGCTGCTCAGTGTATTTCCACCATTCAGAAGTGTTCCTGCTCCAGTTGCCAGTGTCTCTGTTCCATCTGTCAGTTCCTGGCTCCCATCCAGGGCTTCTGTTGTACCATCCTTAAGTTCCTGTGCACCATCATCAAGATCTTCTGTCGCATCGGTTATTTCTTTTGTCTTATCTTTCAGGGAAGAAGTATCAACAGAGTCTTTGTCAATATCAAAGCTCATCGGAACACCTTTGAATGTTATTCCATCCATCTCAAAATCTTCTACGTCTGCTTCTATTTTAATATCTTTTTCCTGATCTGCCATGATGTTATAGAGAAGCTGGCGGTCTTTTCCCACATTTCCGGCTGTTGCTCCGTCTGCTTCGATATTGGAGCAGAGCTCTGTATTCAGGACAACCGTTGCCTGGAGAAGATAATTTTCGAAGAAAGAACTATTGCAGTTCTGATTCTCGCTTGTTCTGATCTCGATTTCCAGATGACCGCTCTTACCCGCCAGATCAGAAGCAGAGATCGATGTTCCGTCCAGTTTGTAGCTGATGGAAATGTTCCACGGAATATCTTTTGTTTCCATATTTCCCTGATAATAGAATTTTCCTTTTGTGACATCTACAGAGACTTCATCACCATTCTGTGTAATTTCTGAATCTGTCGTCAGGTTTTTTACAGAACTGTAGTTTCCATAATCTGTGACTTCACTGTCTGAGGTGGAGGTAAATTCATTTACCACATAGACGTCTGAGACAGTTCCATCTTCCATCAGAGTGACATATACATTTTCATCCTTCAGAAGCTCTGTATCTGCTGCCATCACCGGAAGGACACTTCCCGTACCGAGTACTGCACTTAAAGCGATCATCGTTGTTTTTAAAATAATGTTTTTACGATTTGATGTATTATTTTTTCGATTTCGGTTCATGATGTCTGACCTCCCTGTAAAATTTTGTATGTATCGTTGTTTTTTCAATCACTCTGTCAAGAAGCATCAGCAGTGCCGGCAGGACAGTCAGTACAAGAATAAAAGAAATGATTGCACCTCTTCCGACCAGTGTTCCGAGCTGGCTCAACACAAGGTTAGTCGAGATCTTCCCCAGTGCAAGTCCTGCAATTGTCAGGATTCCTGCGGATGTAAGCAGCGAAAGCGTACACACACGGATGCTTTCTTTTGCTGCGTCTCTTCTGCTTCTGGTCTGTCGTTCTTCCATATATCTTCCGGTAAACAGGATCGCATAGTCGATTGTTGCACCGAGCTGCACAGAACTGATGATCAGATATGCTATATAATGCAGCGTCGTTCCCTGCACATATGGAATTGCAAGGTTAATCCAGATGGACAGCTCGATCACCAGTGTCAGGATGATCGGAAGTGTAATCGACTTAAAGTTAAACAGTAGAATTACAAATACGAAGGCGATTGCCAGAATATTGACCCTGCTGTTATCCTCTGTGATCGTCTCTTTCAGGTCCCTGGTACTTGCCAGACCACCTGCGATCTGAACCTCATCGCCATAATATTTCTCACAGATCTTATAGACCTCATCCAGTTTCTCTGTCCAGCCATCTTCCGACTCCTCGGTACTTAAGGTCACTACAAATCGGCTGTAATTCTCGGAATAAAGCTGTGAAAGCGAATCCGATGGAACAAAGCCATCCGGAATCGTTGAACCGACACTGTCTACATAGGAAATGACAGAAGTTACATTTTCATTGTCTTTCAGTTCTTCGCTCAATGCACTTTCTTTGCTTGTGTTACCTTTGGGCACCATGATAACAAGTGGGTTGGATGCCCCATATTCCTCTTCGATACTCAGAAGATCACGCCCCATCTGTGTAGCTTCTGTACTGTAAATACGACTGCTGCCATAGAGAAAGGCGTTTTCTCCCTGTGCGATAAAACACGGAACAGCGACCACCACCGCGATCAAAAGTGCCGGAATACGAAGCTTCATAATGATGTCGGCAAATTTACTGAAATCCGGAAAAAATGGCTTATGCTGTGTTTTATCGATCAGCTTATACGTACTGATCGACAGTGCAGGCAGGAAGCAGAGTACGCAGAGAAGACTGAACACGATCGCCTTTGCCATGACCCATCCCATATCTGGTCCGATCTTGAACCGCATCAGGATCAATGCAGCAAAACCTGTTACCGTAGTAAGTCCACTGGAAAGCACGGAGCCTGTTGACTGTTTTACAGCCGCCACCATGGCATCCTGTACATCCTTACCCTCGGCTCTGTTTTCTGCAAATCTGTGAAGCAGGAAAATGGAATAGTCCATCGAAACTGCAAGCTGCAGAACACTTCCCGCTGCATTGGTAACAAAAGATATTTCTCCAAACATCAGGTTTGTTCCCCGGTTCAGCATGATCGCGATGCCGATTGTGATCATAAAGAGTACCGGCTCAAACCAGGAGTTTGTTGTCAGCAGAAGCACAAGAAATACTACCGGAAGTACAAACACCATGATCTTCTGGATATCTGCTGATGTATGGAATGGTGACAGTGCATCGGTAACTGCTGTACCCGACATGGAATTATCGTCACCAATGATCTCCCGTATCTCATCAACTGCTGCCTTTTTTTCTGTTTCGTCATCGACTACTGTGATGGAATACAGAGCATCTGAATCTTTGTACCATTCATCAATCGTATCCTGATCTGCATTCTCCAGCGGCTCATAAATATCAACTGCATCATCCAGCCAGCTGACCTCCTCCACACCATTGACCTGTTCCAGCTTTTGCTTATAATCCAGAGCCTCCGGAATCGTCACATCATGGATGACAACTCTCATATTTGGCACCGGCTGGTCGTATTCTTTTTTCATCGTGTCAAGTGCAACCGTCGATGCGGCATCATCCGGCAGGTAATCGGCAAATTTATAATTGACACCGACTTTGGCAGACAGTCCTGCACATACCACCGCAAGGAACACGAAGACAACGATGATCATTTTTCTGTGTTTCAGAATAAATGAAGTATAGCGTTCCATTTTTTTCCTTCCTTTTTTCTTTTTTTAAATCAACACTTGTTTATTTTTCAACTCGTGGTATAGTATAGTCAGAAGGCACGAAAAACTCAATAATCAATATTTTTACAGTCGTTTATTTTTCAACATGTGTTTATATT
>CAVFJK010000220.1:13060-13858 GCA_963622815.1 Ruminococcus bicirculans (ex Wegman et al. 2014) | reverse complement strand
ATGAAAAAAGCAGCAGCAGACCCAAACAGAATCTATGGCACACAGAAATGCCTGGATATATAAAGTAACTTTTTAATTAAGGAGGAAGATTATGAGAAGCAAAGTAAAACAAATGCTGTCGGTAATATTGACAGTGTGTATGTTAGCAACTGTGGTTCCTCTTAACGCTTATGCGGCTGATGTTGACTTTGGTGACAGTGAGACAACAGGTCTGACAGTTGACTCATCAGAAGGAAACACAGATGTGGATATAAGCGAAGAAGAGCCGGAAGATGAAACTGACATATCTGTAGAAGAAGAGAGTCAGGATGAAGATGAGGCAGATGAAGAAGATACTGCAGATACAGAAGAAGACGTATTTACTTCTGATGATGATTTAACAATATTTTCTGACGGTGATGCTGAAGCAGTAGGAGACGCTATAGATAACTGCTACACATATACTGATGTTGAAGCACCACAGCTTACAGATAGTTTCTTCAAAATTGTTTTTGTGGATTGTGGACGTAAATATTTCAGTGTGGACAGTCTGGAAAAAATAATTGATAATGCTGCAGCAGCCGGATTCAATTATGTAGAGCTGGGGGTTGGAAACGATGGCCTCAGATTCTTACTGGATGATATGAGTCTGACTGTAAATGGCACAACTTATGGAAGTGATGCTGTTAAAAATGCCATTCATGCAGGAAATGAAGCATATTATAATTTTGATACGGATGAGTTGACAGAAGCAGAAATGGACACGATTATTAGCTATGCTTCTAATAAAGGAATCGGCATTATCCCTATGATAAATAC
>CAVFJK010000220.1:6940-13050 GCA_963622815.1 Ruminococcus bicirculans (ex Wegman et al. 2014) | reverse complement strand
GGACATATGGATGCAATTCTGTCCGCTGCATCTTCACTTACTAAAAAAACTTGTTCTTATGATGGTTCTGCAAGAACAATTGATGTAACAAATGCAACAGCAGTTGCATTTACACAGGCACTTGTACAGAAGTATATTACCTATTTTGCTGGAAAAGGCTGCGAATTGTTTAATATGGGTGCTGACGAGTATGCAAATGATATATATACATCAGGAAGCATGGGATTTGGAAATCTGCAGACTTCAGGAAAATACAGCTATTATGTGAAGTACGTCAACAAAATGGCGAATATGATCAAAACTGCAGGAATGACTCCGATGGCGTTCAACGATGGTATTTACTTTAATAATAATACCTTATCTGGCACTTTTGATAAGGATATAGTGGTATGCTACTGGTCAAGTGGATGGCCAGGATATACACCAATGTCAGCAGCTGACTTACAAAAAGAATTTCGTCTGATCAATACGCATGGAGACTATTACTGGGTACTGGGTAAATCAGAATGGCAGTGTGATGCAACCAAGGCATCAGGATTTGATTACAAGGCTTTTCAGGGAAGTACAATAGAGAATCCTTTAGGCGCAATGTTCTGTATCTGGTGTGATTATCCGGGAGCAGGAAAAGAGGCTTCTGTTATAGATTCTACAGCAGGTACGATTGCGGCATTCGGGGCAGCACTTCCGAATTCAACTGAGACTACAGCAACCCCAACACCGACAGAATCAGCTGAGGCAACCCCGACACCACCGGCTAATGATGTTATTACAGAGACAGAGAAAGCGATCAGTGTAGCAGCAGGTGGAAGCACAACCGCTGAAATTAAGGGTTATAATTATTCAGGACAGGAACTTACAACAGATGATCCTTCGCTTGCAACGGTAGAAGTTACAGGTGGAGCTGATGCGACAGAAGCGAAAACAGATTATTCAAAGGTTTCAGTGAGCTGTAGCGATTTGCTTAATTCTGATAGTTCTTCCTGGGTAGATACTGGGAAATATTGTCTTGCAAGTGATGGAAATTATTATCCATTATATGCTAAGAGAAGTAATATCAGAGGATATTACGGGCGGACTACTTATACTTATACATGGGGATATTTGGATTCAACTGGTGAACATCATACAATAACAACAGAGGATAATATAAGATATCCAGATTACTATTCACCAAATATAAATGTATATACACAGTCCACAACAGAGGCATCCGAAGCATACACAGAGCTTACCTTCACCGGTGTATCTGTTGGAACAACATCTGTGCTAATTGGTAATGTGAAATATACTATCAATGTTGTTGAGAAAGCACCAGATACAGCAATGACTGCAACGAGTATTAATCTGGAATACTGGATTACAAACAGCAAAGTATATGAGACTAGTTCCACGTCAGGAGTGCAGATAAAAACAATAACCACTGACACAGATGGAATTACATCAGATGATGGAGTAGCAGTTGCAAATATAGCACCGGAGCAGGCATATTCTAACTTTGATGGTTGGAAGACAGTATATTACTGGCAGACGATGCGTCTTGACAGTAAAAACAAACAGACCAGCGATAGCGGTGATGACGAGACATCGAATGGAACAACTTTAACACACATTCGTTATTACGGTGGTGCATGGCAGTACAAAACTTTAACTGGTACATGGAATTATTTTGAAAGCTCAGACCAGCTGGTTGCATATTATCTGCAGAAAACAGACGTAACAAAAGAAATTGAGACTTACTCAAAAGACTGGGGATATAGCACAAGTGGTACAACACCAAACACAAGTTCCAATCAAGGTCAGGTTGCACTGACTGTTGCGGTTGTTTATCCGGATGGTACAGTATCTCCGGCCGAAGATGATATGTATGCCAACTCCACAACTATATTTAACTATTGGAGTGGTCGTGATATAGGTATCGTTTCACCTGAGAATAACAGTGATTATACCATCAGTAAAATTACAGTTACTGATGGTAAAAGAGACAATAATACCAGCGCAGATGTGTGGTATACCGACGATACAATTACCTGGAATATGAAACAGATTAGTGATGAATCTGAAGCTAAGTGGTATAAAGAAACTACAGTCTGGGATGATGTGACGAATGCGGGAACCACGCCTATGGTTAACGGAAAGACAAGTAACATTACCTGGTCTGCTAAAAATACTGCAAAGCTTGTGCTGATTTATCTGAAGACCGTTCAGAAAGAAACTAATCTGAAAGTAAAATACGTTAATGATGAAGACAACAGTGATATTTTCGATTTTGAAATCGCAATGAAATACGAGGGAGAGAATACACCGACATTTTTAACTGATTTGAAACAGGACTCAGAAGTCGCTACTGGAAAAATCAAACTGGATGATGGTGCATATGTAACGAACAGCTCAGGAGTAAATCAGGCAATTAATAAAGATCTGGTCACAGTTGCCAGTCAGCATCCGGATAAGATTGATTCAAAATATCTGAGCGGAATATACATATATAAGGAAGCGTATATTTCGGAGGATGGAAAAACACTTACATTGCATTATAATGTCGACACGACAAAGGTTCAGACAGGATACGTAGTAGACTTTGGAGAGCCGATTACTGTTCCGCTGTCAGATGTTGTTAAAAATGCAAACGATGTCACAGACGTAGAAGTACCTGAAGAAACAGACAACACCTATGTAGTAAATAGTAACGATGCTGGAAAGCCAGAGTCAATAACCTTTAAAATAGATAAGGTTTTAACCGGATCTAAACTGATAAAAGTTGTTTTAAAATACGAGGATGCTTCTTCTTTAATTAAACGAGTTGCACTTGTCCCTGCGACAACCGTATATTATGAAGCATCTTTCGTTGAAGGCGGCAGTGGTGCAACAGGAATGACAGTGTCTCAGGAAGCTGCAAAACCTGGTGAAACAGCCACTAAGGATAAGGCAAATTATGGATATGACGATTCCTATGCCGGAACAACAGCAAATGATAATGAGATTAATCTTAATGATGGAGAAGGAACCCGGAAAATCAATTTCAGAGGTACGGGCATAGATATTTATGCCAATACAACAACTGAGACAGGTACCATGATGATCATGGTAAAGGAAGGCGGCTCTTATAAAAAAATTGTAGCTGTCGATACCAAGATGGCAGATGGAAATTCTGCAAGTACTGACAATCAGACAGTTAGTGGCACAAACGTGCCGGTGGCAACACTGGAACTGGGATCAGAACCTGCAAATTATACTGCAGAATTAAGCTGTGTAAAATCCGGCAGTGCAGGCAAGAAAGATGTATATCTGGACGGTTTTCGAGTATACAATACATTAAGTGATGATGGCGGAGCATATGCAGCAGATAATGAAGCAAATCCATCCTACTTTGAACTTCGTGATCAGGTCATTGCAGCCGTTGCCGGTGATTCTGCCGTTGATGGCGGCAGATATGCCAGCCAGATTGCAAAGAATACAATGAGTCAGGTATATGCATCTGGTAATGTGAATAAAGCAGTGGTAATTACTCCGAGCACCAGCAACATTACAAGTAATACATTAAAAGACCTTGTAGAAAACGGTCCGAAGAACGAACTTTACTTATGGCCGGGCGAGAAAGTTGTATTCAGCCTGAATTCTGCTGCACAGATTGGCATGAAAGGTGTAAATGGAGCAGCATCCTATTCGGTTGCAAATGCAACAATTTCAGGAACAGGAACAGGAACAGTATCAGCAACAGATATGTTCTATAAAATCAGTGCCGGAACAGAAATTGAAATTACAAATACGAGTACTGACAATATCCTCTCTATTACCAAGATCAAAGCAATTGATCCTGCAAATGCAGCCGATCTTTTAGCACCACTTACCGAGGAAGTTCTGACAGCTGCACTGGTAGGAGCAGGTTATGAAACAGAACCGGAGCCAACTGTGACCGTTACACCAACAGCCGTTGCAACCGCCACACCAACACCAACCGCAGCTCAGGAGATCAAGCTTGCAGCACCGAAGCTTGGCAAGGTAGTTTCAGCAGGATACAATGCACTGAAACTGAACTGGAGCAAGGTCAAAGGAGCTGACGGATACCGTGTATTTGTTAAGGTAAACGGACAGTGGAAGGCACTTGGAAATGTCAAAGGAACAAGCTATGTTCACAAGAATCTGGAAACAGGTAAGAGTTATACCTTTACCGTTAGAGCATACAAGAATACCAAATCAGGTACAGTATTGAGTTCTTACGATACAAAGGGAATCACAGGCAAAGCTGTCCTGAGTGCACCTTCCCTTCGTAAGGCAAAGAGAGTTTCTGCAAAGAAGGCAACCCTTTCTTGGAAGAAAGTTGACGGAGCCAGCGGATATGTTGTTTATCGCAAGACAAACAATGGAAGATGGCAGATCGTCAAGAAGATCACCAAAGGAAATATTACTTCCTTCACAGACAAGAAGTTATCCAAAGGTAAGAAGTATACTTACACAGTAAGAGCTTACCGCACTGTAGGAAAGAAAAATATCTACAGCGGATATAACAAAAAAGGTCTGACTGTAAAATAATAAGCTTCAACCGCAGGGAGTCTGGTGTATGAACACCAGGCTCCTTTTGACGTATGTGATAAAGGTGTTCCATGCCATGAATAATTATTTGTCCAGAGAGAGAAGACAAAAAGCTTTACAGAAAAACATCTTATATTTACAATAAATACAAAAGCAAAACTCAGGAGGCACTACATGTCATATACAATCAGAAAAGCAGAGAAGCAGGATCTGTCGCGAATCTATGAAATTTATGAAATAGCCAGACAGTTTATGAGAGATAAAGGAAATCATGCACAGTGGGGAGAGGGAGACAGACCGGAGGATATGCTGGTGGATGATATCCGGCAGGGAGATCTGTATGTCCTGGAAGAAACAAACGATAAGAATATGGATCAGGAAAGAATTCATGCAGTATTTGTATTTGTGGAAGGCCCGGATCCAGTATATCTCCATATTGAACAGGGAAGCTGGCGTTCAGAGTCAGAATATGCTGCAGTACACCGTGTTGCAAGTGACGGAACTGTGCACGGAGTACTTGAAATTATTATGGATTACTGCAAAGCTCAGATACCGCATCTTCGGATCGACACACATGAAGATAACAAAGTGATGCAGCATGTACTTGAGAAATATGGCTTTGTACGGTGTGGGATTGTGTATATGCCGGATGGAAGCCCTCGTATTGCATATGAGCTATTGGAAAAATCTGAATAAAGTTTCAATGCAAAATTCTTATAAATATACATTTTGCTATTACGTCAATTTGTGGTAGAATAGAGAGAAAATGAATAGTTATACATAGAAAGGAATTCTTATTATGGAAAAAGGTACAATTTTTAAATTTCATAATGACCTTGATACAGACCAGATCATTGCATCCCAGTATCTGCTTCTGCCGAATCTGGATGAGATGAAAGGTCATGCATTTGAATCATTAGATCCTGATTTCGCAAAAAAAGTAAAACCAGGAGATTTCGTAGTTGGCGGTGAGAACTTCGGCTGTGGCTCTTCCAGAGAGCAGGCACCGGGTGTCCTTAAAGCACTTGGTGTACAGGCTGTCATTGCAAAATCCTTCGCAAGAATTTTCTTCAGAAACGCGATCAACATCGGACTTCCGGCAATCGTCTGTAAAGATCTTCCGGACGATGTACAGACCGGAGATACCATGGAACTTCATATGTCCGACGGTACAGCAGTTGCAAACGGAAAGACCTATACCTGTACAAAACTTCCGGAATACATGCAGGGAATTCTGAATCAGGGCGGTCTGATCGCTTCACTGAATAAGGAGGAGAAATAACCATGGGAATGACAATCGCAGAAAAAATCATCGCAGCAGCAGCCGGTGTGGACAGTGTCAAACCTGGCGACATCCATACCGTACAGCTTGACCGTCTGATGAGTAACGACGGAACCACTCATCTGACTGTAGATATGTATAAAAATAAACTGAACCATCCGCACATTGCAGATACAAAGAAACTCGTTTTCATCGTTGACCATAACGTACCGTCTGACTGTCCGAAAACAGCAGCATCCCAGAAGAAAATGAGAGATTTTGCAAAAGAAAACAACATTGATTTCTGGGAAGGCAAAGG
>CAVFJK010000220.1:6315-6930 GCA_963622815.1 Ruminococcus bicirculans (ex Wegman et al. 2014) | reverse complement strand
GGTTATGATCGAGAACTATGTTCGTCCGGGTGAACTGATCTTTGGCGCAGACAGCCATACCTGTTCTTATGGTGCACTCGGTGCATTTGGTACCGGTGTCGGATGTACAGACTTCCTTTATGGAATGGTAACAGGAACTTCCTGGGTACTGGTTCCGGAATCTGTAAAATTCAATCTTGTTGGCAAACTTCCGGAGGGTGTGACTGCCCGTGATCTGATTCTTACCATCATCGGTGAAGTCGGTGCAAACGGATGCAACTATCAGGTAATGGAATTTACAGGAGAAGGTGCTAAGACTTTAAGCATCAGTGACCGTATGACTCTCTGCAACATGGCAGTAGAGGCCGGTGCAAAGACCGGTATCTTTGAAGCAGATGAAAAAGCAATGGAATACCTCAAAGAGCACGGACGTGAGCCAAAAGCTGTATTCCACAGCGATCCGGATGCAAAATACGTAAGAGAATATACTTTCGATCTTTCTGAAGTCCGTCCGGTAGTTGCAAAACCGGATTTCGTAGATAATGTTGTTCCGGCAGAAGAAGCATGTGGAATCGAGATCAACGAAGCATTCCTTGGCTCCTGCAACAACGGACGTATCGAAGACCTGCGCGTAGG
>CAVFJK010000220.1:1311-6305 GCA_963622815.1 Ruminococcus bicirculans (ex Wegman et al. 2014) | reverse complement strand
ATCATTAAAGGAAAGAAAGTATCTGACAAAGTACGTTTCCTCGTTGTTCCGGCAAGCCAGACTATCTATCGTCAGGCATTAAAAGAAGGTCTGATCGACATTTTCATGGAAGCAGGCGCGATCGTTATGAATCCGAACTGCAGTGTATGCTGGGGAAGCTGCCAGGGTGTTATCGGTGAGAATGAAGTCCTGATCAGCACAGGAACACGTAACTTTAAGGGACGTGCAGGACATCCAAGCTCCAAAGTATATCTTGGATCCGCAGCGACGGTTACTGCATCTGCAATCGCAGGTAAGATCGCTCTGCCGTCTGAGATCTGATAAAGTATAACGAAAACACGAATATATTCAGTGAGGGATAACATAGATTATGGAAAAGTTTACAGGTAAAGTCTGGGTACTTGGCGATGACATCGATACCGACATCATCATTCCGACCGAGTATCTGGCACTCAAGACAATCGACGATATGAAACAGTATGGATTCAGCCCGCTCCGTCCGGAACTGGCTGGACAGATCCAGAAAGGCGACATCATTGTTGCCGGAAAGAACTTCGGCTGCGGTTCTTCCAGAGAGCAGGCACCGGAGATCATCAAAGCACTGGGAATCCAGTGTGTCATTGCAAAATCTTTTGCAAGAATTTTCTTCAGAAACTCTATCAACAACGGACTTCTGCTGATTGAGCAGCCGGATCTTCACGATGATATCAAAGAGGGAGATACCGTGACTGTTGTGATGAACGAACATGTAGACTATAACGATAAACAGTACCCGATCGCTTCTCTGCCGGAGAACCTGATGAGCATCATCCAGGCTGGCGGACTTGTAAAAGCCATGCGTAAACTGAATGGACTGGACTAAGGAGGAAGAGCAGATGGGCGAAACAGTTATTGAAAAGATTATCAGAAACAATGTGGGTCATGCTGTAAAACCTGGCGATATCGTGACTGTCAATGTCGACAGAGTCATGATCCATGATATTTTTATTCCGTTTGTTGCAGAAAAATTCGAAGAAATGGGATTCAAGAAATTATGGGATCCGGATAAAGTCGTCCTGATCTATGACCATCTTGTTCCGGCAAGCCAGCTTGACGATACCAGACATTTCCACACAGGAGATGCTTTTGCAGAAAAATATGGAATGAAAAACGTACACAGAAGTGACGGAATCTGCCATCAGCTGATGACAGAGGCAGGCTATGTGAAACCGGGCAACATTGTGTTTGGTACAGACAGCCATACAACTACTTATGGATGTGTCGGTGCATTTTCTTCCGGTATCGGATATACAGAGATGGCAAGTATCCTCGGAACAGGAACCATGTGGATCAAAGTTCCGGAGACTATCAAAGTTGTGATCGAGGGAGAACTTCCGGAGAATGTTATGTCCAAAGACGTGATCCTTCGCCTGATCGGTGATCTGGGCGCAGACGGCGCAACATACCGTGCGCTGGAATTCACAGGAAGTGCAGTGAAGAATATGTCCGTTGCAAGCCGTATGACGATGTCAAACATGGCAATCGAAGCCGGTGCAAAATGTGCACTCTTCACACCGGATGAGAAGACCGCAGAATACTGCGAGATCGAGCTGAATGATTTCCAGAAGAGCCTTGTAGGAGATGAGGATGCAAAATACCTTAAGACCGTAACTTATCGTGCAGAAGATCTTGTTCCGGTTATGGCATGCCCGTCACAGGTAGACAAGATCCGTGATGTCAGCACCCTGGAAGGAACAGAGATTGATCAGGTATTTATCGGCTCCTGTACAAATGGTCGTCTGGAAGATCTTGCAGCAGCTGCTGAAGTTCTGAAGGGCAAAAAAGTTGCCGACTATGTAAAACTGATCGTAACACCGGCAAGCCGTAAGATCTACAGACAGGCAATAGAACTGGGTATCCTTGATACGCTGGCAGAAGCCGGCGCAATGATCACACATCCGGGATGCGGGCTGTGCTGTGGACGTGCAGGCGGTATCCTTACAGACGGAGAACGTGTTGTGGCGACAAATAACCGTAACTTCCTCGGCCGTATGGGAACTTCCAAGGTAGAAATCTATCTGGCATCTCCAAAGACTGCAGCGGCATGTGCGATTGCAGGAAAGATCGTCAGCCCGAAATGCTCCTGATATAACAAAATTTGATGAATAAACCAGGAAATATTAATGAAAGTATTGACAGACTAATGTTTTAGCACTATAGTATAACGCAGTAACAGCAATAACGAGGAGAAGTTTGCAGGAAAGAGGCTTTGTGCCCACCGAAGGAGTAAAACTCTCAGGTATCCGTATAACCGGACAGAAACTGTAAATGGATCGTTTCTCTGGAGACACCTGTTTTAATACAGGGGCCGAAGGTGCAATCGACGCGTAAGCGTCTTGAATCTCTCAGGCAAAAGGACAGAGGATGCTATAGTGCAGATACATCCTGACAGTACTTTTTTATTTTGTTCTGCTTCTGGCAGTCTGAATTCCGGAGATTTCGAGGTATATCTTTTTATCAGAGAACGATTCTTATCATTTATTTCCCTTTTATGATGCTGAAAACTAAATATATAATGAAGGAGAACTTTTTGAGATGTGGGAAGCAATCAACAATTTCTTAGTTGCAGTGGATGACAAAGTCTGGGGTGTGCCGCTTATGGTACTGATCATAGCAGGTGGTGTTTTACTTACCGGCAGACTTGGGCTGCTTCAGGTACGTCGTCTTCCACTGGCGCTGAAATGGATGTTTAAGAATGAAGAAGAGGGAGATGGCGAGATCTCCAGTTTTGCAGCTCTGTGCACAGCATTGAGCGCTACGATCGGTACCGGTAATATTGTTGGTGTTGCAACAGCAGTCTGTGCCGGTGGTCCGGGAGCCCTTTTCTGGATGATCGTGGCAGCATTCTTCGGAATGGCAACAAAATATTCTGAAGGTCTTCTGGCGGTTAAATACCGTGTGGTTGCAGAAGACGGACACAGCCTTGGCGGACCATTCTACTATATCGAAAAAGGTATGGGACCGAAATGGAAATGGCTTGCAAAGATTTTTGCATTCTTCGGAGTCTGTGTAGGACTTTTTGGTATCGGTACATTCAGCCAGGTAAATGGTATTTCCAGTGCCGTACAGAACTTCTTTGATCCGGATAAAACAAACTGTATCAATATCCCGTTCCTGGGACAGTATTCTGTAGCAGTTGTTGTTTCTTCTCTGATCCTTGCATTCTGTGTTGCAGCAATCCTGATCGGGGGACTGAAACGAATCGCAACCGTCAGCCAGATCGTAGTTCCGTTTATGGCAGTGATCTATATTGTGTTCAGTGTTATCCTGATCATCTGTAACATTACAGAAATCCCGGCAGCAATCGTAACAGTTGTCAAAGCAGCATTTAATCCGAGTGCAGTTACCGGTGGTGTCGTTGGTTCTATGATTGTGGCAATGCAGAAAGGTGTTGCACGAGGAATCTTCTCAAACGAAGCTGGTCTTGGTAGTGCACCGATCGCAGCAGCAGCAGCTCAGACAAAAGAGCCGGTACGTCAGGGTCTTGTCAGCATGACAGGTACTTTTATTGATACGATTATTATCTGTACCATGACAGGTCTTTCTATCGTCCTGACAGGTGCATGGCAGGTTGAGGGACTTGAAGGTGTGCAGGTTACTACATATGCATTCCAGCACGGACTTCCGTTCCCGGCTAAGTTTACCGCATTTGTATTAATGCTCTGCCTCGTATTCTTCGCATTTACAACGATCCTTGGCTGGGATTACTACAGCGAACGTTGTCTGGAATATCTGACAGGTGGACATCAGAAAAAGATCATCGTATACCGTTGGTTATACATCATTGCAGTATTTATCGGACCATACATGACTGTAAGTGCTGTATGGACTATCGCAGATATCTTTAATGGTCTGATGGCGATCCCGAATATGATCGCACTGTTCGTACTGAGCGGAGTCGTAGCAAAAGAAACAAAAGCATTCTTCAAAGCAGAGAAACACAAAATGTAAATAACATATCAGAAACGCATAATTCCTTCTGTTCTTCATATACTGGACAGTGATGATGAGAACAGGAGGAATTTTTTTGAAGAAAAAAACAAAAACTCTAATTTCCTGTGGCCGGTATTTTTCTTTTGAACTGACAGGATAATCTGGTGCAAATGGATGAGGGATATAAACAAATGGGAAAGCAATACTCACAAGGAGGAAGATGCATGAACTATGATGTGATCATTATCGGTGCCGGTCCGGGAGGGATTTTTGCAGCGTATGAATTAATGAAAGAAAAGCCGGATTATAAAGTGGCAGTTTTTGAAGAGGGATATTCCCTTGAGAAGAGAAAATGTCCGATCGACGGCAAGAAGATAAAGAACTGTATCAACTGTAAGAGATGTTCCATCATGTGCGGCTTCGGCGGTGCAGGTGCATTCTCTGATGGAAAATATAATATCACCAACGATTTTGGTGGAACTCTGTACGAGCATATCGGAAAGAGCCAGGCAATCGAGCTGATGAAATACGTTGACGATATCAACATGGAATACGGCGGTCAGGGAACGAAGCTTTATTCCACAGCAGGAACCAAGTTCAAGAAACTCTGTCTGCAGAATAAACTGAATCTTCTGGATGCATCTGTGCGTCATCTGGGAACAGATATCAACTATGTTGTTCTTGAGAATCTGTATAATGCAATGAAAGATCATGTGGATTTCTATTTCGACACACCGGTACAGAAACTGGAGATTCTGGAAGATGGCTACCGTGTGATCTGTGAAAAAGGTTCTTATGACTGTAAGAAATGTATCGTTTCTGTAGGACGAAGCGGAAGCAAATGGATGGAAACTGTCTGTAAAGAACTGAAGATTCCGACCAAATCCAATCGTGTGGATATCGGTGTCCGCGTAGAGCTTCCGGCAGTTATTTTCTCACATCTGACAGATGAGTTGTACGAGAGCAAGATTGTTTACCGTACAGAGAAATTCGAAGATAACGTACGTACCTTCTGTATGAAC
>CAVFJK010000220.1:0-1301 GCA_963622815.1 Ruminococcus bicirculans (ex Wegman et al. 2014) | reverse complement strand
AACCCGAACGGAATCGTAGTAAACGAAAACACCAACGGAATCGTTACTGTAAACGGCCACAGCTATGAAGGAGATGAGAAGAAGACAGACAACACCAACTTCGCACTTCTCGTTTCCAAGCATTTCTCCGAACCATTCAAGGACAGTAACGGATATGGTGAAAGTATCGCAAGACTTTCCAATATGCTTGGCGGCGGTGTTATCGTGCAGCGTTTCGGCGACCTTGTCCGCGGACGCAGAAGTACTGTGAAACGTGTGGAGGAAGGTCTTGTAACACCAACCCTCACTGCAACACCGGGAGATTTAAGTCTTGTACTTCCGAAACGTATTCTGGACGGCATCATCGAAATGATCTACGCCCTGGACAAAGTAGCTTCGGGAACTGCAAACGACGATACTCTGCTGTATGGTGTGGAAGTTAAATTCTACAACATGGAAGTTGAGATTGACGATAACCTCGAAAGCTGCCATAAAGGCCTGTACGTGATCGGCGACGGAAGCGGTGTTACCCACTCCCTGTCCCATGCATCCGCAAGCGGCATCTATGTAGCAAGACATATCGTAGAACAAAACTAATCAAATAACAATATAAAGAATAAAAGCCCATGACTGTAAGATCACAGTTGTGGGCTTTTGTGCGTATCAGGTCAGTCTGAAGGGGCTACCCTGCCTGTTTTATTTCAGTATATTCAGTCCGTTCAGCATAATATCCTCTGTATAACGGGCGAGTTCTTCCGGGCTCTGGCGGGTGCCGTTGCGGATCCAGTTTTCAATAATGCCGATGCATCCGGAGAGGACATAGGCTGAGTAGATATCACTCAGCTTCGGATCAGCGTGCGCGAAGATTTTGTCCCAGTCATGGATACAGCGTTCTCTTATTATATCTTTCAGTCGGTTCATAAAATTCTGTTCCAGATTGCTGACCAGTATAAGTTTGGTGAATTCTGAATTCTTGGCAAGGAATTTATACAGGTCACAGATCAGAGGAAATGGCTTTCCATTTAATTCTTCTCTTTTATAGGAATTGTTGATCTCCACAAATTCATCCAGCATTTCATTTTCCATGTGCTCAAGAAGATCCGGAATATCTTTATAATGAAGATAAAAAGTTCCACGGTTCAGGTTGACATAGTCGGTCAGTTCGCGGACGGTGATATTCTGTACCGGCTTCGTCATCATCAGCTCTGTCAGTCCGTCTTTTAGCAGTGCCTGTGTGCGCTGAACACTTCGATTTTTTTTCTTTGTATCCATAAAATAACTCCATTTCTGCTGCCATTCGAAAACAGCCTGTGAAAATTTTT
>CAVFJK010000219.1:0-5355 GCA_963622815.1 Ruminococcus bicirculans (ex Wegman et al. 2014) | reverse complement strand
AGCTGGAGGTCCTGAAAAAATCAGGTCTGACTGTAAACGAGATTTTTTTATAAATAAAATATTACTCTGATAGAAAAGGGACTGAAACCATTGAGGCTTCCGTCCCTTTTTGAACTCTGATTTATTTATCGTACTGAGCCATATAATTGTTGACACATCTTTTGATTCTGTCAGCAGGATTAAGAAGATGGCTGACAGACATATCGTGGTTCAGTGTATCGATGATCAGTGCGATGTATTTGCTCATATCGCAGCTGATATAGTATTCTCTTGCAAGGAGTTCAGGATCCTGATAAACAAGGTTTGTGGTAAGAAGTTTATCGAAGGTTCCTTTTGCGTATGCAGCATCGAATTTTTCCATTCCTTCTGTGAAGAGACCGAAAGTTGTGCAGATAAAAATCTTTCCTGCACCACGTTTCTTCAGAAGAGATGCGATTTCAAGAATGCTGCTTCCGGAGGAAATCATATCATCGATCAGGATGACATCTTTTCCTTCAAGCTTTGGTCCGAGGAATTCATATGCAGCGATCGGATGACGGCCTTTTACTACTTTCGTGTAGTCGAGACGTCTGTAGTACATACCCATATCTACGCCGAGGACGTTTGCAAGGTAGATCGCTCTGCGCATGCTTCCCTCGTCAGGACTGATGATCATGAAGTGATCATTATCAATGTGGAGTCCTTTTTCATTTTTGAGAAGAGCTTTGATGAACTGATATGACGGCTGGATAGTCTCGAAACCATGCAGCGGGGTTGCGTTCTGTACACGTGAATCATGAGCATCGAATGTGATGATGTTTTCTACGCCCATTTTTATCAGTTCCTGCAGTGCAGATGCACAGTCAAGGGACTCACGTCCGACACGTTTACTCTGACGGCTCTCGTAGAGATATGGCATAATGACATTGACTCTGCGGGCTTTACCGCCGATCGCAGCGATCGCACGCTTCAGATCCTGGAAATGGTCATCAGGTGACATCATGTTTGTATATCCGCTGATCGTGTAGTTAATGCTGTGGTTGCAGACATCAACCATAACGTAGATATCATCGCCACGTACGGATTCACTGATCTCGCCTTTACCTTCACCGGAACCAAAACGAGGAGTCTTGACATTCACGATGTAGGAATCACGCTGATATCCTTCAAAAGCGCAGGTACCTAATTCAGGATTCTCACGCTCTTTTCTCCATTTTACAAGCCATTCATTTACTTTCTCGCCAAGGGGACGGCAGCTATCGAGGGGAATAAGTCCCAGCCTTCCTACAGGAAGTGTTGTCAGTTCCTTGTTGTTTAACTGTGCCATCGTTTATTTTCCTCCTAAAAATATTTTCTGTATTCGGATGTCTTTGCCGATCAGCTTCAGCATCTGGTAATTACTAGCTATCCGGGAAAAGGTTCTCTCGGAATAGGTGGCTGAAAAATCTTCAAGTTTCAGATTCGTAGATATGATCGTGGATTTACGGCGTGAGATACGCTCGTTAATACACAAAAATAACTGCGAGGAGACAAAACTGTTTGTGAGTTCTGTCCCGAGATCATCTATGATCAGAAGATCACAGTCGAGAATAAAATCATCACCCGGATCTGTCTCGGATTTTCTGGAAAAGGCTGTCTGGGCCAGGCGGTCAAACAGGTCAAATGCAGAAAAATACAAAACACAATGCGCGGTATTGAGAAGCTCGCTGGCGATGCAGTGGGAGAGGAAGGTTTTTCCGACTCCGGTGCTGCCGTACAGAAACAGGTTCTGTGCGCGTTTATCAAAATCATTTACAAAGTTCCGGGCAGTATCATAAGCCCGTTTTGCTGTTTCGCGGGCCGTTAATCCTGTTGCTTCATTTTTTATTGTATCAGAATACCAGTCAAAAGAAAAGTGTTCAAAGTTCTCTTTTTTGAGAATCTCCTTCAGATTTGACTGTGTATACAGCAATTCAACTTCTGATTTCTTAAAACAGGAACACTTATGCCCGTCCACATAGCCGGTATCCTGGCAGATCGGACAGAAATAATGCGGTTCCAGATAATCATCAGAAAATCCGTTACTGCGAAGAAGAGAGCGGCGTTCCTGCGCCAGTGCTGCCACATCTCTCTTGAGATCTTCTACCGTATCGGATTCACCCTGCAGAAGAGAGCGGGCCTTTTTTGCACTTAAAGCTGCGACTTCCTGGTCGATCTCCAGAAGGCGCGGAACGCGGATAAAGGCTTCTCTGCGGCGTTCTTCGAGGTCATGCTGTACCTGGGACTGGCGCCGGTTATATTCTCTCATAATAATATCATACTGAAAATTCTGTAAAGCCACGGTGGTCTCCTTTACTGGTTTAACAGATGCTTCTCATATTCATCGAAGTTATATTCTCGCTGCTGGAAGTTATTGAAGCGGTTATTGGAAGGCTGTGCAGGTTTGGAAGCGGAAACTTTCTTATCCTGACGGCGTTTTTTATGTTCGGTATCCAGTGTACGGACATCCTCCAGAGTTCGGACTTCTTTCTTTTTCCAGCCTTCGAGGATCTTATCTGTATACTGGAAACTGGCCTGCCCGGTCTGGAGGACGGTGCGATTACAGGCCTCCTGGATGATTTCCATGGAGAAGCCGTAGGTCTTGAGCCAGGTATCCATCAGAGTAATCTCGGTTTCTACCGGATTACGGTTCGTGATGCCGAGTGCCTTGAGGATGGAAAAATAATCCTTATTGTACCGGGAGCCGGACTGCTTCGCTTCTTCTACAGAAGTGATGCCTTCTTCGGCCCACGCGAGAGCAACTTTCTCGATGTAACGGATGCTTTTATGATTGTGGCCGACACAGTACTCGATCAGGTATTCGATCAGGTCAGCGGACATGCCAAGACCATCATAGAAGAAAAGAATCTTCTGAATCTCTGTCGGAGAAAGTGTCTTTCCAAGATATTGTTCTGCCACATAGAGAAGCTGGATGATATCTTCGTTCTGTTTCAGTTCCTTTACACGGTCCGGAGTGAGTGTTTCTGTACGGATAACAGGCTGTGCAGCCGGCTGTTCAGCGGTAACGGAAATCTCTTCCTGCACCTTATTTACCGGACTTGCCGGAGTAAGAAGGGCGATTCCGCAAAGCTTGTTGCTGTCTGTAAAATCCAGGGTAAGAAGCTGCTGTTTTGCCCAGTATTTCAGTGCGCGGAGGATATCTCTCTCCGTGCAGAGAAGGCGGTCAGCCATCTGCTCCAGACTGAAAGAAACCGGAGCGCTGGAAAGCGCGCGCAAAAGATAGATATATACTTTTACAAACTCTCCGTTGGCCTCCGGCATATAGTTATCAATAAATGTGTTCGATAAGATCGTAACCTCCGGAAGGGAGGTATTATGTAATGTGATCATTGCCATGAAATATCGCTCACTTTCTAAATCTGCATGTGCAGACATTACGACTGCCGCAGTAACCGGTTGTGGCAGTATCTGCGGCTGTTTTGGAACACTTGGATTATAGCACAACATTTTTCAAATGAGAATAGGGTATTTTTCCGCAGAGGATTTCCACAACAGAATGTGGATAATGTGGATAATGTGGAAAGCAACTGGAGGATAAAATTATGTGCAACCGCGAAAAATGGCGGAATTTGCGGTATTATCGCAAAAAATACGAAAAATCGACAAGATATTATGTGAACCAATGGGATATAAAAAATCCACATGCCATACGCATCTGAAAATGTGTATAAACATGTGGATAATGTGGATAACTTATTTACCAAGGAGCTGTTCGCCAATGTTTACAACGTCTCCGGCACCCATAGTTATCAACAGGTCACCCTGTGTACAATTTTCTAATAAAAAGTTTTCAATCTCGTCGAAAGTAGGGAAGTATTCGCAAGGAGTTCCGAGTTCGACGATTTTTTCCTGCAGATTTCTGGAAGAAATACCAAGATTATCTGTCTCACGTGCTGCATAAATATCAGCGAGTACGACATGATCTGCAAGGGTCAGAGCTTTTGCAAATTCCGGAAGAAGAGCTTTTGTACGTGTATAAGTATGTGGCTGGAATACACACCAGATCTTCTTATGCGGATAATTCTTCGCGGCATGAAGAGTTGCTTCGATCTCTGTCGGATGGTGAGCATAGTCATCGATGATCGTGACGTCACCAACTTTACCTTTATACTGGAATCTGCGGTCTGTACCACCGAAGTCTTTCAGTCCTTCGAAGATCACATCAACAGGAAGTTCAAGAAGCTGTCCTGCAGCGATGGAAGCCAGAGCGTTTGAAACATTGTGGATTCCAGGTACCTTCAGAGAACATGTGCCGAGGTCTTCGCCATTATGAAGAACATGGAAGGTTGCATGACCAAATTCATCATAGGTGATGTCTGTGGCCGTGTATTCTGCATCATGTTCCAGAGCGTAGGTGATCACTTTACATGGAAGGTTTTCTGTGATCATTTCATATTTCGGTGTATCTGCATTAATGATGAGAGCACCGTCAGCCGGCAGAAGTTCTGCAAATTTACGGAAGGAATGACGGATGTCATCGATGTCCTTGAAGAAATCAAGATGATCCGCATCAATATTCAGGATAATGCCCATGGTCGGGAAGAAGCTCAGGAAGCTGTTTGTGTACTCACATGCTTCTGTCAGGAAAGTCTCAGACTGTCCGACACGGATATTACCACCGATCGCCGGAAGGATTCCGCCGACACTGATGGTCGGGTCACATTCACCTTTCAGAAGAATGTGGGAGAGCATGGAGGTAGTCGTTGTCTTACCATGAGTTCCGGCAACGGCAATAGAAGTATCGTAATTACGCATGATCTGACCGAGGAGCTGGGCTCTGGTCAGCATCGGAATGCCTTTTTCTTTTGCACATGCAAATTCCGGGTTATCCGGGTGAATAGCTGCTGTATAGACAACCACCTGAACAGAATCGGAAATGTTGGAGGCACGCTGTCCATAATAGATTTTGGCTCCCTTGCTTTCCAGAAGACTGGTCAGTGGGCTTTTCTTGGAATCAGAACCGGAAATCGTGAAGCCTTCTTCAAGAAGGATTTCAGCCAGTCCACTCATACTGATACCGCCGATACCAATGAAATGGATGGAGAGCGGTTTATGAAAGTCTATCTGATACATAATAAAAATCTCCTTATATTTAATGCTTTTATTATACCTCTGCGAGATAAAAATGAAAAGTCTTACTTTTTTTTAGACGATTTTAACTGTGAGTGCGGACAAACAATAATGCCGGATGTGTAAATGTACTAATTGATGATAAGAATAATTGTGTAAAATACACATAAAAGCGATATGACATTTTTTTTGTAACAAAAAAACATGTGCAAAAAATATAAAAAAAGGCAATAAATATCAAAAATATTGTAAAAAATGTTCACGAAC
>CAVFJK010000218.1:14120-14594 GCA_963622815.1 Ruminococcus bicirculans (ex Wegman et al. 2014) | reverse complement strand
TCCCAGACAGATTATGCGGCATCCTTTTTTGTAACTTTAAATGATACTTATACAAGGATTTACATGTGGTAGACTCTGCGGAAATCCAGTGGAGTAGTGCCTGTATATTTGCGAAAAATTGAAATAAAATGACTGGTATCTGTAAAACCGGAAGTAAGTGCGATTTCCTGAACTTTCATATGTGTATGAGTCAGAAGGAGTTCTCTGGACTTGTTGATCCGGTATCCGGTCAGATATTCATAGACTGAGACGCCCAGGAATCTGCGGAACAGCCGGGAGAGATACTGGGGTGTGACAAAAACTTGTGCACTTAGTTCCTGAACAGTCAGTTCCTCGGAATATCGGGTTTCGATTTCCCGCACAGTGGGGGCGACATATCGCTGATACAACGGATCGGCGGTCAGATTTCCGGAAGAAGTGTCCGGAGAAAAGGTAAGGAGCAGGTCATAGCAGAGTGCGGAAAGAACTTTCATA
>CAVFJK010000218.1:0-14030 GCA_963622815.1 Ruminococcus bicirculans (ex Wegman et al. 2014) | reverse complement strand
CAGGATGCCCTCCTGTTTCTCAAGGATATAGTGTTTTCCGCGGATTTCAATCTGACCGCACCCTTTTTCGGTCTGCAGATAGTGATAATGGGGATGTCCGTTCGGACGTTGCATACTTTCCTGATACCAGTGATTCCCGACAGAATCAAACATGAATGGCATAGTTACAGGAGTGCTGCGAAAGTAAATTGGCATAGGCTCACCTTGTTTCGAAATGTTATATTTTTTGGAATGACTTATTATACCACATGCAAAAGCTACATACTATAATGAATCCATAAAACGCAGGAGGATAATGATGAAAACTTTTGACTATTCTTTAGTAAAAGATCCACAGTATTTCAAAGACGGAAGAATGGATGCACATTCTGACCATACATACTACAGAGATGGGGAGGAAGCACAGGAAAAAGAAACTTCTTTCCGCTATGACCTGAACGGAATCTGGAAATTCCATTATGCCCGCAACTATAGAAATGCCATTCCAGGATTCGAAAAAGAAGAATATTGCTGCAAGGACTGGGATGATATCCGCGTACCGGCACATATCCAGATGGAAGGATACGATGCACCGCAGTATGCCAACGTGCAGTATCCGTGGGAAGGTCATGAGGACATTCACCCGGGCGAGATTCCGGAGCGTTTTAACCCGGTTGCAAGCTATGTGAAGTACTTTGAAGTGCCGGAAGAAATGCAGGGAAAACGTCTCTTCATCTCTTTCCAGGGAGCAGAGAGCGGCATTGCATTATGGCTCAATGGCAACTTCGTCGGATACAGTGAGGATTCCTTTACACCGTCAGAATTTGAACTGTCCGGATATGTAAAAGAAGGCGAAAATAAACTCGCGGCACAGGTATTCAAATGGACAGCAAGCAGCTGGTGTGAGGATCAGGACTTCTTCCGTTTCTCCGGGATTTACAGAGATGTTTACCTTTATACCGTACCGGAAGTTCATGTGTATGACCTTCAGATTCGTGCGATTCCGGATGAAACATTAAGTGCAGCAGCACTTGAGATCAGAACAAATACCTGGGGTAAAGGTACAGTTAAGGTCACTCTTTCTAAGGACGGAGAGACCGTGATCGAGGATAAAAAAGCACTCGATGGAGAGGAAATTTATTCCTGGAAAGTAGAAAATCCGGCACTCTGGAGTGCTGAAGATCCGCAGCTTTATGACCTGACTCTGGAAGTTTACAACGAGGCAGGAGAGCTTCAGGAAGTGATTCCACAGAAGGTTGGATTCCGCCGTTTCGAGATGAAAGACGGCATCATGACACTGAATGGAAAACGTATCGTATTTAAGGGTGTGAACCGTCACGAATTCAGTTCTGTAAGCGGAAGACACGTATCCGAAGAAGAACTTCGTAAAGACTTAAAGACCATGAAGCAGAACAATATCAATGCAATCCGTACCTGTCATTATCCGGATGCATCTCTGATCTATCAGCTCTGTGATGAATATGGAATTTATATGATCGATGAGACAAACCTTGAATCTCATGGTTCCTGGGATGTTGCGGAATTTACAAAAGACTACACCTATGTTGTGCCGCATGACAAACCGGAATGGCTGGATATGATGCTTGACCGTGCAAATTCCATGTACCAGAGAGACAAAAACCACGCTGCGATCCTGATCTGGTCCTGTGGAAATGAATCTTTCGGAGGCAAGGATATCTTCGAAATGTCACAGTTCTTCCATAAAGCAGATCCGACCCGTCTGGTTCACTATGAAGGTCTCTGCCACGACCGCAGATACAACGATACCAGTGACATGGAAAGCCAGATGTACCCGTCTGTAAAGGCAATCAAAGAGTTTCTTGCAAAAGACAGCTCCAAGCCGTTTATCTGCTGTGAATACACCCATGCAATGGGAAATTCCTGCGGTGCAATGCACAAATATACAGACCTGACTGACGTTGAACCGAAGTATCAGGGCGGCTTTATCTGGGATTATATCGATCAGTCTATCTACAAAAAAGACCGTTACGGAAAAGAATTCCAGGCTTACGGCGGTGATTTTGGAGAACGCCCGACTGACTATAATTTCAGTGGAAATGGCATCGCATATGGTGGAAACAGAGATGCTTCTCCAAAGATGCAGGAAGTCAAATTCAACTATCAGAACATTACTGCAGAAGTCAGTGCAGACAGCGTAAAAGTTATCAACAAGAACCTGTTTGTAAATACAGATATTTTTGACTGTAAAGTAACTGTTGCAAAGAATGGTAAAGTGATCCGCAGGACTTCCCTTGCAACAGCAGTTGCTCCATTAAGCGAAGAAACTTATGCACTTCCGCTCACAAAAGAAGAGAAACCGGGCGAATATGCAGTGACTGTTTCTTTCCATCTGAAAGAAGATAAAGCATGGGCAGAAGCTGGACATGAAGTTGCTTTCGGACAGTATGTATATAAGGTTGAAGAGCTGAAAAAATCCTGCCCGGAAGGCGTAGAAGTGATCCGCAGCACACACAATATCGGTGTCAGAGGCGCACACTTTGAAGTACTTTTCTCCGTATTAAACGGTGGTCTGGTGTCTTATAAATATGCCGGAAAAGAGATGATCGAGGCGATTCCGAAACCGAATTTCTGGCGTGCACCAACGGATAATGACTGTGGAAACCTCATGGGAATGCGTTACGGACAGTGGAAGATCGCCAGCATGTACTTAAGCCATAAAGACTTCCGCCAGGGACCATACGGCCCGGGAAATACACCGGAAGTAGAAGTGAATGAGAAAACGGTAAAAGTAACTTACACCTATCTCATGCCGACTACACCACTCAGTGAATGTAAACTTTCTTATGAAGTATCTGGTGACGGAAGAGTAAAAACAACTCTTACATATGATCCGATCAAAGAACTTGGCGATATGCCGGAATTCGGTGTGATCTTCAAATTTAATGCAGATTATGACCGTGTAGAATGGTACGGACTTGGCGAGGCAGAGACTTATTCCGACCGTAAGAAAGGTGCAAAACTCGGCATCTATGCAAACAAGGTTGCAGATAACATGGCAAGATATATGGTTCCGCAGGAATGTGGTGCCAAAGAAGAAGTCCGCTGGGCCAAAGTGACCGACCGCAAGGGCAGAGGAATGCTCTTTGAGATGGATTCAGACAATGGTCCGATGATGTTCTCGGCGCTTCCATATACCCCACATGAGATGGAAAACGCAATGCATCCATATGAACCTCCGGAGGTACATTATACCATTGTACGCGTTGCAAAAGAACAGATGGGTATCGGTGGTGACGACAGCTGGGGTGCCCGCACACACGAAGAATATTTATTAAAAACCGACAAGAAGATGGAACTTTCCTTTGTATTTAAAGGACTTTAAGAGGAGACAACATGGCAAAACAGATTAAATACGGACGTTATCTTCACGGAGGAGATTATAACCCGGAGCAGTGGCTTGACCGCCCGGATATCCTTCAGAAAGACATTGAATATTTCAAAAAAGCACATATCAATACAGTATCTGTAGGGATTTTTTCCTGGGCTGTTCTGGAGCCGGAAGAAGGAAAATATAACTTTGACTGGCTGGAAGAGATCATCAATAACCTTTACAAAGAAGGTATTTATACCATCCTTGCAACTCCGTCAGGAGCAAGACCGAAATGGATGGCAGATAAGTACGAAGAAGTTCTCCGTATGGATCCGGACAGAACGAGAAGATTTTTTGGAGGCAGACATAATCACTGCTTTACCTCTCCGGTATACAGAGAAAAAGTCCATGCGATTGATAAGAAATTAGCCGAGAGATTCGGGAAACATCCGGCAGTTATGCTGTGGCACATTTCCAATGAATTCAGCGGAGAATGCCACTGTCCGCTGTGTCAGGCAAAATTCAGAGAGTGGCTGAAAGAAAAATACGGCACGATCGAAAATCTCAACAAGAGCTGGTGTACAACATTCTGGAGCCATATTTATAACAGCTTCGACCAGATTGAAAGTCCGTCTCCAAAGGGAGAAAATGAGCTTCATGCACTGAAGCTTGACTGGAAACGTTTTGTCACAGATCAGACCATTGACTTCATCAAAAATGAGGTTGATGCGATCCGTGAGGGCGGCTCTGAACTGCCTGTAACTGCCAATCTGATGTATGATTTTGACGGTCTGGATTACAAGAAATTCAAAGATGTTCTGGATATCGTATCCTGGGACAACTATCCGGGATGGCACAAAAAAGAGGAGTATATCACAGCCGTTGACGCGGCAATGCAGCACGATCTGATGCGAAGCATCAAGAAGGCTCCGTTCCTTCTTATGGAATCCTGCCCGTCTGCAACGAACTGGAAACCGATCAATAAACTTAAGAAACCGGGAATGCTTCTGGCTGGTTCTCTCCAGGCAGTTGCTCACGGTTCTGACAGTGTTCTGTACTTCCAGCTTCGTCAGAGCCAGGGCGCTTCTGAGAAATTCCACGGTGCAGTGATCGACCATTATGGCAAAGATGATACCCGCGTTTTCCGCGAAGTAACAGAAGTTGGAGCGGTTCTGGAACAG
This sequence comes from Ruminococcus bicirculans (ex Wegman et al. 2014), assembly GCA_963622815.1. Lineage (GTDB taxonomy): Bacteria > Bacillota > Clostridia > Lachnospirales > Lachnospiraceae > Blautia_A. The sequence goes on along the minus strand of CAVFJK010000218.1, from coordinate 9,518 downwards.
ATCCAGGAGACCGTTGGAACCAACATGAAATCTCAGGCAGCGGTTCTCTATGACCGTGAGAATGACTGGGCGATCGCTGACGTACAGGGACCGCGAAATGAGGATATGCATTACCGTGAAAACGTGCAGAAGAACTACCGTGCACTGAGAGAACAGGGACTGAACGTTGATATCATTGCGATGGAACATGACCTTGCAGATTACAAAGTTCTGGCAGCTCCGATGGCATATATGTTTAAAGACGGATACGAAGAAAAACTCCGCACCTACGTAGAAAAAGGCGGAACTCTGGTTCTTTCCTACTGGTCCGGACTGGTAGACGGCACAGACAAATGCTTCCTTGACGGAACACCGTATGGCCTGATGGATGTAACGGGAATCCGCAGTGCGGAGATCGATGCTCTGTATGACTGGGAAGAAAACCATGCAATTCCACAGGCTGGAAGCCATCTTGGAATCAGCAATGTATATTCCTGCAAAAACCTCTGCGAACTGGTTGAGGTTTCCGATGCAGAAGTGCTGATGCGCTACGGCGAGGACTTTTATCAGGGATACCCGGTACTGACACACAAAGCATTCGGTAAAGGTCACGTGTACTATGTATGCGCGGATATGGAACTTGGATTCTACCAGGATTTCTACGGCAGAGTAGCAGCAGAAGCCGGACTGAAATCCCCGATCGAGTTCATCCCGGAAGGTGTTGCCGTAACCGTAAGAGAAAGCGAAGATACCGAATACCTCTTCATCCAGAACTACGCACGCAAATCACAGACTGTTGCTGTTCCGGCAGAGTATGAACTGCTCTACGGAACCGAAAGCGAAGTCATGGCTCCGCTGCAGACAAGAATTCTGAAGAAACACAGATAAAAAATAAGACAGAAAAAAGTTCCCGGCACTTTGTCAGGAACTTTTTTCTGGTTATTTAAGTTCAATTCTTTAATCAAATCTTCCTGAGAAACAGATGGCTGATAATCAGGATCACCATTTTTATAAGCATTCATAGCTGCCTGTTCGTCAGGATCAGGCAGAACCTGTTCGATATTAGCAAGAGAAAAGGTGGAGAGAATCAAATCCCAGACTTTTTGAGCATCCTCTTCGCTCATAACGGTAACAGCTCCGAAAATTCGTTCTTTTATACTGGACATATTATCACACTCCTTTATAAATCTGACCGCGGTTTCCAATATCAATGATATCTATTATGATGCCATTAACATTAAATAAAACTCTGAAATTTCCTACACGAAGACGACTTTATCTTATGTAGGTGTAGTTTGATTATAAAAAAACATAAGAATACGTCAATATATATGAAATCTAATTTGAAGTAGTATTTTGTCGAGAATTTTCTTATACAGATATCGCTGACGGATGTCTAAAAAGTAGCGTATTTTTTTATGAATTCTGATAGTATTTTTATTTTTCATAGCTTTGTATAATGGAGAAAAAGAATGATATATAAAGGAGTTATGGACATATGAAATTTGGAAATGGATGCTGGCTGCAGAAGGAAGGAATTGAATGTTTTGCGCCGCAGGAAGCTTATTTTGTAAACAAAAATGACCATGAAGTTGTGATCTGTGCACCGACACATCATATTGCGCACAGAGGTGATACCCTTGGTGGAATCAATCTCACGATCAGGGTCACAGCACCGGCGGAGGACGTGATCCGTGTGCAGACAAGCCACTACCTGGGAGTGGAAGATCACAGCCCGAAATTTGATCTGAACCTGGATGAAAACCGTGCGATGGATGTGGAAGAAACAGAAGATGAGATCGTTGTAAGATCCGGAAATCTTTCCCTTCGCATCAACAAGAAAAACTGGAGCATGTCTTACGAAAGAGATGGTAAAGTCCTGACTGCAAGCAGTGGAAGAGACCTTGCCTATATGCGTACCCAGTGGACGGGATTTGCCTATGATATGGATCCGGAAGGCAAAGCATATATGCGCCAACAGCTTGGTATTGATGTAAATGAGCACGTTTATGGACTTGGTGAGCGTTTCGGAGCACTGGTAAGAAACGGACAGTCCGTAGATATCTGGAACGAAGATGGCGGTACCAGTACCGACCAGTCCTACAAAAATATCCCATTTTATCTGACCGATAAAGGTTACGGCGTATTCGTAAACAGCTCAGACAAAGTCTCCTTTGAAGTAGGAACAGAGCAGGTGACAAAGGTAGAATTTTCCGTAAAAGGAGAGAGTCTGGACTACTTTGTGATCAACGGACCGACCATGAAAGATGTCCTGAAACGCTATACAGATCTTACAGGAAAACCGTCCCTTCCAGCACCGTGGACCTATGGTCTCTGGCTTTCTACATCTTTCACAACAAACTATGATGAAGAAACCGTTATGAGCTTTGTTGATGGCATGCTGGAGCGTGGGATCGGACTTCGCGTGTTCCATTTTGACTGCTTCTGGATGAAAGATTTCCACTGGTCAGACTTCCTGTGGGATACCCGCGTATTCCCGGATCCGGAAGGAATGCTCAGCAGGATTAAGGTAAAAGGACTCAATATCTGCGTATGGATCAACCCATATATCGCACAGGAATCTGCACTTTTTGCAGAAGGAAAAGAGTATGGATACTTTATCAAACGACCGAACGGTGACGTATGGCAGTGGGATATGTGGCAGCCGGGAATGGCTCTGGTTGACTTCACAAATCCGGAAGCCTGCAAGTGGTTCCAGGACAAACTGGAAGTCCTTCTCGACATGGGCGTTGACTGCTTCAAAACAGATTTCGGTGAGAGAATTCCGACCAACTGTGTCTATGCAGACGGTTCCGATCCGGAAAAAATGCATAACTATTACACCTATCTTTACAACAAAACTGTATTTGATCTTCTGGAGCGCAAGAGAGGAAAAGGCGAGGCTGTTCTGTTTGCACGTTCCGCAACTGTCGGCGGTCAGAAATTCCCGGTACACTGGGGCGGTGACTGCTGGTCTGACTATGTATCTATGGAAGAAAGCCTCCGTGGAGGACTTTCCCTTACGATGTCCGGATTCGGATATTGGAGCCACGATATCGGCGGTTTTGAAAGCACTTCCACACCGGATGTATACAAACGCTGGGCTGCTTTTGGCCTGATGTCTTCTCATTCCAGGCTGCATGGGAGCACTTCCTATCGTGTGCCGTGGGCTTACGATGAAGAGGCTGTCGATGTAGTACGTTATTTCACAGAGGTAAAAGCACAGCTTATGCCGTATCTGTACAGAAATTCTATCGAGACTGCTGCAACTGGTGTTCCGATGATGCGAAGCATGGTCATGGAATTTACGCAGGACCGTAACTGCGCATACTTGGACAAACAGTACATGCTCGGTGATTCCTTACTTGTTGCACCGATCTTCAATGATGAGAGCAAAGCCATCTACTATCTGCCGGAAGGAACCTGGACACATTATCTGACAGGCGAAGTCAAAGAAGGCGGCAAATGGTACGAAGAACCTTGCGGATATCTCAGCATTCCGGTATTTGCAAGAGAAAACAGCCTGATCGCAGTCGGACAGGAAAAGATGAAACCGGATTATGACTATGCGGAAAATGTGGAAATTCGTGCATATTCCCTGAAAGATGGCGGAAAAACAACTACAGTTGTTTATGGAATGGATAAACAGGTGGAGACAACCGTATCTGCTGAGAGAAATGGTGACAAAGTTGAGATCCAGGTACAGGCAAAGAAACCTTGCAGCATCGTTCTTGTAAATGAAACAGCGAAAGATGTTCAGGGTGCAGAGTACCAGATAAAGGACAATAATACAGTAATTAAATGTGCCGGAAACGCACAGATCACAGTAACTCTGTAAATGAGGAGCGAAAAATGCAGAAAAATGAAAAAATCGAAAAGCAGATCGAGGATCTGGTAAAAGAGCTGACGCTTGATGAAAAGATCGGCATGATCCATGGTGCAGGGCTTTTTCGCACAGAAGGAGTCGAGCGTCTGGGAATCCCGCCTGTCAAAATGTCTGACGGTCCGATGGGAGTCCGCAATGAATTTCCTGACGATTCCTGGGTTCCGGTGGGATACAGCGACGACTATGTGACCTATCTCCCGAGCAACAGCGCACTGGCGTCTACGTGGAACAGAAAGCTTGCTTATGAAACTGGAAAAGTCCTCGGAGAAGAAGTAAGAGGTCGTGGAAAAGATGTCATTCTCGCACCGGGGATCAACATCAAAAGAAGTCCTCTCTGTGGACGAAATTTCGAATATATGAGTGAAGATCCATACCTGAGCGGTGAGATGGCAGTGCCGGTGATCGAGGGTATCCAGACTGCAGATGTTGCAGCCTGTGTGAAGCACTTTGCAATCAATAATCAGGAGACAGAACGTCTCTGGGTAGATGTCAAAGTCAGCGACCGTGCGGCGAGAGAAATTTACTTTCCGGCATTCAAAAAGGCAGCGGAAAAATCGTATTCTATGATGGGAGCCTATAACCTTTACAAAGGAAAACACTGCTGCGAAAACAAGGAACTTCTGAATGAGATTCTCCGCAAAGAATGGGGCTATGACGGCATGGTCGTATCCGACTGGGGAGCTGTTCACAAGACAAAAGAGGCAGCAGAAAGCGGCCTGGATATTGAGATGTCCGTCACTTACAATTTCAATGAATACTGTATGGCACAGCCGTTGAAAGAAGCAGTAGAAAAAGGTGAAGTTGCAGAAGAACTGCTCGACGAAAAGGTGAGAAATATCCTTCGCATGATGTTCCGCCTGCACATGATCGGGGAAGAAAAAGACCAGCGAAAAGCAGGCTGCTACAACACCCCGGAGCATCGTCAGAGTGTTCTGGAAACCGCCAGAGAGTCTGTCATTCTGCTCAAAAATGAGGACAAAAAACTTCCTCTCTTGCAGAAAACAGACCGTATTCTGGTCATTGGAGACAATGCAAACCGTATTCATTCCAATGGAGGGGGAAGTGCAGAAATCAAGGCACTTTATGAAATTTCCCCGCTTCTTGGAATCAAAAAACTGCTTGGCGGAAACGTACAGGTTGATTTTATTCAGGGATATTTTGCAGATGATATGGAAGCACAGAACAGTGATGTCAACTGGCAGGCAGACAGCCTGGAAAACGGTGGCGGCTCTACTGGTGAAGCCAGAAAAGCAAGCCAGGAACTGGAAGAGAAACGCCGCACTTTAAGAGCAGAAGCTGTAGAAAAAGCAGGACAGTATGAGACGGTTATCCTGATCGGAGGACAGAACCATCAGCAGGATCTGGAAGGACACGACAGACCGGATATGAAACTCCCATATGAGCAGGACAAGCTGATTGAAGAAGTTCTGGATGTAAATCCGAATACGGTTGTGGTCATGGTTTCTGGATCACCGGTGGAGATGCCGTGGGTAGAAGACGCGAAGACTTTGGTGTGGCAGTGGTATGCCGGAATGGAAGGCGGAACTGCACTTGCGGAAGTGCTTTTTGGAAAAGTGAATCCTTCCGGACGACTTCCGGAGACCTTCCCGAAAACACATCTGGATTGTTCTGCGCACAGCGTGGGAGAGTTTCCGGGCGGTAAAACAGTGGAGTATACAGAAGATATTTTTGTAGGATACCGTCATTATGATACGAGTGATATTGAGGTACTTTTCCCGTTTGGATATGGACTTTCCTATACGGAATTTGATCTTTCAGAACTGGCTGTAGTTCTCAAAATGCCGGGAGAACAGCCACAGGTGAGAGTCAGCCTGAAAGTATCCAACACAGGAAAAATGGATGGCAAAGAAGTTGTCCAGATCTATGTCGGAAAATCAGATTCCGAGATTAAACGACCGAAAAAAGTTTTGGCTGCTTTCACCAAAATGGAACTGGCAGCAGGTGAATCCAGACGAATCGAATTAACCCTCGATCCAAATGCCTTCACCTATTACGATGAAGAAAAACGGACATTCATTGTAGAACCAGGAACTTATCAGATTTACGCAGGTAAATCTGTATCTGACATCTGCCAGATCACCACCTGCGAATTATAAGAGATTAAACTAACGCTGAGATATTATATATAGAAGCGTGAACAGCTCTTCCAGAGGTTCACTATTCTATATATAATACTCAGCTTTTTTTCATTTACTTACAGTTGAGTAAATAGAAAAACACCGAATATTATATCTGAATCGTAAACATCTGCAGGAATTATAGAATCTCTTAGCTAATTCAAGACTGTGTTATACACGAAAATCGTGCTGTTTGAGCGTTTACGCGAGTTCGCGATTTTCATGTATGTTTTTAACAGTCGCAGAATTAACTTTAGAGATTCATGATTCCGAAGCCGTTTACGAGACAGTTATAATATCTCGGTGTTAGTATAATTTATCAAGCTGTTCACATCTCTATATATAATATCTCAGCGTTAATACAATTTCTCAAAATACTTTTCTTTATCCCATTACGATTTCTACAGTATATTCTGTGCATCCGTCAACCGGTTGTATCAGATTTCCATCAACCTCCGCACCGTTTACCAGCATCCTGCGGACACCCTTTTCAACCCCATCCGGTTTAGTCACATGGATATGATATTTCGCATCACGGTAAGTTCTGTTCAGGGTGATTTCTTTCAGCTCATCCGGCAGGCACGGATCAACCCGCAGCCCGTCATAATCAGGCTGGATGCCGAGCAGATACTGGGAAACATTCACAAATGTCCATGCAGCGGTACCGGTCAGCCAGCTGTTTTTTGCTTCCCCGTGCTTCGGCGCATCCGCACCCGCGATCATCTGAGAATATACATACGGTTCTGTACGATGGATTTCACTGATATCTTCAATATATGCAGGACAAGTTTTCTTATAAATCTCAAACGCTCTGTTTCCACGTCCGATCACCGTCTCTGCAATAGATACCCACGGATTATTGTGACAGAAAATACCTGCGTTTTCCTTGTATCCCGGCGGATAAGAAGAAATTTCACCAAGGTTCAGATGATAAGTCTGGTAAGCAGGCTGCTGAAGCATGATTCCATATTTTGTATCAAGATATTTCTTCACAGAATCCAGAGCTTCCTCTGCTTTTCCTTCTTTTACACCAACTCCGGCAAGTACACAGAATCCTTGTGGCTCAATGAAGATTTTTCCCTCTTCATTCTCGTGAGATCCAACTTTTTCCCCGGCAGCGTCGTAAGCGCGCAGGAACCACTCACCGTCCCAGCCATCCTTAAGGATAGCCTGATACATATTGTCAGCAGCAGAGAACGCTCTGTCAGCTTCTTTCTTATTTCCAATGATCTGATTGATTCGACCATATTCTTTTGCATATTTTACAAACATACCTGCAATAAATACAGACTCTGCAACAGGTCCCTCAGATGGACCGGTAGTCTGGAACGGCTCGCCTGGTTCTCGGGAGAAACAGTTGAGATTCAGGCAGTCATTCCAGTCGGCCCGCCCGATGAGGGGCAGATCATGCGGTCCAAGGTGCGTCAGTGTAAATTCAAATGAACGCTTCAAATGCTCCAGGAGAGGGGCTGCTTTAGAAGAATCGTTGTCGAAATCAACGGATTCATGAAGTATGGTGTAATCACCGGTTTCTTTTATGTATGCACTGACTGCAGCAATGAGCCACAGAGGATCGTCATTAAAACCACTTCCGATATCCAGATTACCGCGCTTGGTCAGCGGCTGGTACTGATGATAGGCACTGCCGTCCTCCATCTGGGTAGCGGCGATATCGAGAATTCTTGCACGGGCACGTTCCGGGATCAGATGGACAAAGCCAAGAAGATCCTGACAGGAATCACGGAAGCCCATGCCGCGGCCTGTTCCGGATTCAAAATAAGAAGCGGAACGGGACATGTTAAATGTAACCATACACTGATACTGGTTCCAGATATTGACCATACGGGAAAGTTTTTCATCTGCGCAGGAGAGTGTGTATCTGGATAACAGTTCTTCCCAGTAAGAGGCAAGGCGGGACAATGCTTCTTCAACCTGGGCACTTGTCTGATAGCGGGACATGATCTGATGTGCAGGTGTTTTGTTTATCACATTTGGAGATTCCCATTTCTGGTCTTCGGGATTTTCAGCATAACCAAGAAGGAAGATAAAAGTTTTCTCCTCGCCTGGTTTGAGTTCAATTTCAATTCTGTGTGAACCGATCACAGCACCGCCACTTGCCAGAGTCTGATAAGAAGTATTATCCATAACTGCTTTTGGGTTTTGAATAGAGCCATAAGCGCCAAGAAATTCATCACGGCTGGTATCAAAACCATCGACAGGACGATTGACACTGTAAAAAGCATAATGATTGCGTCGTTCTCTGTATTCTGTTTTGTGGTAGATTTCAGAACCGACTACTTCGACCTCGCCAAGGCTTAAGTTCCTCTGGAAGTTTGTAGAATCATCTACTGCGTTCCAGAAACAAAATTCAACATAGGAAGTCAGTGTCATTTTATGTACTTTGGAATCTGTATTTCTGACCTTCAGATAGTTGACTTCGCATGTCTCATGAAGAGGTACGAAGGCAGTCAGGTCAGCTAAGATTCCATTTTTGGAAGAATGAAAACGGGAATATCCCAGTCCATGATGGCATTCATAAGAATCCAATTTCGTCTGTGTCGGCTGCCAGCCCGGATTCCAGACTGTGCCATTGTCATTGATGAAGTAATAACGTCCGTTTGTATCCGCCGGCACATTATTATAACGGTAACGGGTGATACGGAGTAACTTAGCATCTTTGTAGAAGCTGTACCCTCCGGCTGTATTGGAAATCAGAGAAAAGAAATCTTCATTTCCAAGATAGTTGATCCATGGATTTGGAGTGCGAGGATCTGTGATTACATATTCTTTGTTTTTGTCGTTAAAAAAGCCATATTTCATAGTGAAAAATCTCCTTATATATTATTCTGCTTCGTATCTGCTAAACACTTTTGTCAGTGGAAAAGAAGCACAGTAAGCCAGAAATGCAAATCCAAAAATAACCAGAAAAACACGGAACATCGGACTTACATAGGCCAGAGCAAAACCAATCACAGTGATTAGCAGGATCATAAGTGTCTGCACAGGATTTGCCAGTGCGATCAGTAAAGAATTCTTTACTGTCCGCTTTATTGTATTCTCAAATCTGGCACTAAGAGCAAATACATATAAGAGTGAAATAGCATAAAGCAGCGTGCATGCGGCGATTATAATTAGAAATATGCTGCCGACAGCTGTTTTCATCTGTGCCCAGAATGCCAGATTATAGAGAAGTATTGCTCCGACAATGGTATATAAAACGGACAGTAAAAAAGAATGTTTGAAATTTTCTTTAAAAGCAGTGAAATAAGAGCGAATGATATATCCCTGTTCATTTCTTACCTCACGAAGTGTAACAGTGTACAGAGCACTGATGGCTGGCCCGATCGTCACAACAGGGATACACGTGATCAGAAAAAGAACATTCAGGATCACAAAATCAAAAAGAGTTCCAAGAAACTGAAAGACAGGACTTTCGGTATTGAATTTCATAACATTTCTCCTTCCATCAAATAAAAAAAAAAAAAAAAATAAGAACCGTTTTTCTTAACTTATGC
>CAVFJK010000217.1:20960-21373 GCA_963622815.1 Ruminococcus bicirculans (ex Wegman et al. 2014) | reverse complement strand
ATATTATAGCGATATGCAAATGTCAACAACTTTTTTTAACTTTTTTTGAAAAAAATCTTGGACACCTCAAAAACATTGATTTTACAAGGGTTTCGGGGCGAAAAAAGTTTTTGATTTTGTTGTAAAAAACAGAAAAATGATGAAAAACAGAGAAAAATTATTGGGAAATAAATTATGAAATAGATTACATTTTGTTGGAAAAAAAGGTCAGTAATGTTACAATAAGAAAATCGAAACAGAACAGTTTTGAACTGCTCTTGGAAAATTATTGCGAAGAAAGTAAAATGTCTTTTTCAAAATAAACAGTATAAAGGAGAATCAGAATGAACGTACAGGAATTTCAGAATAAATTAAAAGAAGTGCAGGAAATTGCAAAACAGCATGAGAATACATTAAAAGCAGCCGAGATCCGT
>CAVFJK010000217.1:13035-20840 GCA_963622815.1 Ruminococcus bicirculans (ex Wegman et al. 2014) | reverse complement strand
AAGACGGAGCGTTTGATGCACTTATGAAGGGAAATCAGGAGGCAATGCAGACACTTACTTCCTATTATGTGAAAACAGCTGCAGAGCTGGCTGTTGAAATGAATATAGAAGAAATGCAGCTGGCAGACCTGATTCAGGAAGCAAACTTATGCCTGATTCAGGCACTTGGAAATGCAGGAGAAGAGCGCAGGGACGAACAGTGGCTTCTTGGAGAGCTTCGAAAAGGAATTCAGCTTGTTCTGGAAGAGCAGACACAGAGAAAATTTGAGGATGACAGTCTGGTAGCACGTGTAGAAAAACTGGAGAAAGATGTTCGTGATCTGAATGATGGAGAAGATGAGAAAAATGCATTCACGATCGATGAACTGGCAATCATCCTTGATATGAAAGTAGACGAAATCAGAGATATCCTCCGTCTGACAGGTGACGACAATTAAATAAAGTTAGTTTTGAAAAACAATTGTTGAACTTAGGATAAAGCTGTGGTATTGTATACCTATATGGGAGGTATTTTTTATGCAAATCAGAGAATCGGCAGAGGATTACCTGGAGGCAATCCTTGTTTTATCAAAAAAAGGCGGCGGAGTTCGTTCCGTTGATATTGCGACTATGCTCGGAGTATCCAAGCCAAGCGTCAGCCATGCAATGAAGCTCCTCAGAGAAGATGGATATATCGCCATGGACCGCTATGGAACCGTAACACTGATGGATAAAGGTGCGGAGATTGCGAACAGAATTTACGAACGTCATACAGTTCTGACAAAGATGCTGGAAGGACTGGGCGTATGTGATGAAGTTGCCAGAGCAGATGCATGCAAGATGGAGCATGACGTCAGTGATGAGAGTTTTGAGAAGATTAAAGAGCATCTGAGAGCCAAAGGTGAGATTTAAACAGTATACAGCGTGAATGATACAGTACACCAGAGGTTCGTTTGAATAAAATATGAAAAAAAGAAAGGTCGTCACGGTCAGGGTTGAAATAAATCAAATCCGATTGTGATGACCTTTTTCGATTATACTTATGAAGTGCAACAGAAGCGTTTTCTGTCAGACAGCAGCCTCTTTCTGTGGCAGCTGTGCAAGAATGATCGCACCAAACATCAGAACGCAGCCGAAAATTTCACGTCCGCTTAAGTTCTGACCGAGGATCAGCCAGCCGGCAAGGACAGAAATGCAGGATTCCAGACTGAGAATCAGGGATGCCACCGTAGGGTTCATATTTTTCTGACCAACGATCTGGAGCGTGTAGGCAACGCCACAGGACATAACTCCGGCATAGAGAATCGGCACTTTTGCGGCAAGGATTCCGGCGAGGTCTGGATTTTCAAAGAGCAGTGTAGGGATTCCGGAGAGGATTCCACAGACCAAAAACTGGATGCAGGACATTTTTACACCATCTACCAACGGTGAAAAATGATCGATTACCAGAATATGTAAGGAAAAAAGTACGGCACAGATCAGTACAAGCAACTCACCCTTGCCAATCGCAAATCCCTCTCCCGGAGTCAGACACAGAAGATAAAGTCCGCACAGGGAAAGAACGACAGCAACCCAGATAAACGGACTGCATTTCTTTTTCAGGAAAATTCCAATAACAGGAACGATGATGATGTAGCATGCGGTGATAAATCCGGCTTTTCCAACAGTAGTGTATTTGATGCCGAATTGCTGGAAATTACTTGCAAGACAGAGCAGGATACCACAGCAAACACCGCCTGTGATTAATGTCTTGCGATCAGAAGAAGATCGTGTAGCAGCTTTTTCTTCTGTAGATTTCGTTTTGCCAAGTCCCCAGATGACCGGCAGAAGTGCCAGGGCACCGATAAGGTTACGGACTGCATTAAAAGTGAAGCCGCCGATGTAGTCCATGCTGACGCTCTGGGCGACAAAAGCGACACCCCAGATGGTAGCGGTCAGAAGGAGCAGCAGAGAGTTCCTGACCGGGATAGATTCTTTTTTCATAATGTTTCTCCTCGTGTAAATTAACGTATTGGATACTAACGAATTGCTCCATTGCGGTGCAATTTTCGCAATTCTGCAAATATTCGGAATTCACAGATTTACTTTGTAAATCGTTACTTCCTCATATTTGGCGGTTCTCAAAAAAATATGACTTTCTATGCAAGCATAAAAGTCATATTTACTCTCGAGCCTGTATCCTTGTATTATACTGCATAACTATGCATTGATAAAGGGTGAAAATAAAAAAATAAGAGCTCCGCATAAGCAGAGCCCTTATGAATAATTATGAAATTATATGAAAATATATTTCAAAACAAATAATACGGCTAAAACATACATCAGAACACTGATCTTCTTTTCTTCAGCCTTTCCTGTGATCAGGTTGATCACTACGTAAGAGATAACTCCCATGGAGATACCTTCTGAGATACTGTACATGAATGGCATTGCGATGATGGCAATAAAACATGGAATCGCTTCTGTCATATCACTGAAGTCAATCTTTGTGACAGAAGTCAGCATCAGGTAACCTACAACGATCAGAGCCGGTGCTGTGGCAAAGGACGGGATTGCCAGGAAGATTGGTGAAAGCAGGAGGGAAAGTGCGAACAGGATACCTGCTACCATGGAGGTAAGACCTGTACGTCCGCCTTCTGCAACACCGGAAGCACTTTCTACGAATGTGGTAACGGTAGAAGTACCACAGACAGCACCTACAGTTGTTCCGATAGCGTCAGAGAGAAGCGCACCTTTGATCTTCGGGAGTTTGCCGTCTTTGTCGAGCATATCGGCCTTGGAAGCAACACCGATCAGAGTTCCGAGAGTATCAAACATATCTACAAACAGGAATGCAAACATGATAACTACGAAATCCAGTGAAAATACAATGGAAAAGTCCATTTTCATGAAAGTCGGAGCCATACTCGGTACAGAGATTCCGTTTGAAAAATCAGGAAGCAGGCTGTAATATCCGAGATCTGCATTCGGTACATACAGATGTGTCAGCTGACAGATGATTCCAAGGATCCATGTGATCAGGATACCCCAGAGGATACTGCCCTTCACGTCTTTTGCAAGAAGGATGGCGGTGATCAGAATTCCGATCAGAGCGAGCAGTACTGTGATTCCCTGAGAGGAAAAAGTTCCCTCTGCTACGGAAGATTTAAAGGAAAAAATACTTACCAGTGTGGAATCATTTCCAACAACGATTTTTGCATTCTGCAGTCCGATAAATGCGATAAAGAGACCGATACCTACAGATACCGCATGTTTCAGGTTCATCGGAATGGAGTTAAAGATTGCTTCACGTACATTGGTAAGAGAAAGCAGGATAAAGATGATACCTTCTGCAAATACTGCAGCGAGTGCCTGTTGCCAGGTATATCCCATACCAAGAACGACCGTGTAGGTAAAATATGCGTTCAGCCCCATTCCAGGAGCAAGAACGAATGGATAGTTGGACAGAAGTGCCATCAGGCAGCTGGCGATAAATGCGGACAGTGCGGTTGCGGTAAATACAGAACCACGGTCCATGCCGGATGCAGCCAGGATGTTCGGGTTAACAGCCAGGATATAGGCCATTGTCATAAATGTTGTGATTCCTGCCATGACTTCTGTTTTTACATCGGTGTGGTTTTCTTTCAAGTGAAAGATTTTGTCAAGATTCATAAAAGTACCCCCTTCATATTGTGCAGATATATGCACTAAAAAATTTTATTTCCGGAAACATATTTTCCGGTGATGCAGCTGTCATCGGAGAGATAGATCAGTCGTTCCAGTCGCTCCCGGGCCGTCAGTGGCTGAGGATGCCGGAGACTGCTGTCATCCAGGATCAGCGCATCAAACTCATAGCCTTCCGAGAATGTTCCGACTTTTCCGAAAAATGCACCACCGCCCATGGTAGCCATATAGAAGGCCTCCTCAAGGGAGAGTGGTTTCAGGGAATCATCCACAAGTCGCCAGCGAAGCTTAGATACCTGAATGGTATCCGCGATTGCGCGGAGCATGGACAGAGAGTGACCACCGGCGATATCTGTGCCAAGTCCGATATGAAGCCCCTCTTCCAGATAACGTCTTACCGGGGCGATACCGGAAGAAAGATTTGTGTTGGACTGCGGGCAGTGGGCAATGAATACGCCACGTTCTTTCATAAGAGAAATTTCTGCGTCAGAACTGTAGACACAATGAGCCATGATTGTCGGACATTGGTCTCCGCCAAAGAGACTGAACTGATCATAGGCTTCTCCGTAGAAAGAAGTGCCTGGACATAATTCTTTTACCCAGGCAATTTCACTCTGGTTTTCGGAAAGGTGAGACTGTACCGGGAGACGGTAAGTTCTCTGAATCTCTGCCAGCCTGGTCATGAGTTCATCGCTGCAGGAAGGGGTAAAGCGAGGAGTGAGAATCGGTTTGACATTCTCATATTTTCCTGCGATGTCGTCAAGCCAGCGGACAGTGTCCTTTGCGGAAACAACAGCACTTTCTTCCTGGAGAGTTATGGAGCCGTTACGGTCCATATTCACCTTACCGATGAAGGTCTTCAGACCGGTTTTCTCCATCAGGTCCATGAGAAGTTCCGTTGCATCCACATGTAAAGTGCCGAAGACAGAAGCACGTGTAGTTGCACTGTGCTTTATATCATCAGCAAAAATGGAATAAGCTTTTTCTGCATAGTTCAGATCAGAATATCGGGCCTCTTCCGGAAAAGTGACCGTATTCAGCCATTCCAGCAGTTCGAGATCCATGTACATGCCGTGAAACGCATACTGCGGGGCATGCAGATGAAGATCATTCATTCCCGGGATAATCAGACAATTACTGAAATCCTGACAGGGAATGCCGTGAAAATGCTCTGGGATTTCAGGAAAAACGCCGACGGTCCGGCCATCCTGACAAATGAGATAAGCGTCTTCAAGACAAGTCAGATGCTGTAAATCTGTGCTGAAACATACAGCACCCTTAAGTGCAAATATGGTTGGATTCATATGAGCAGCCTCCTTTTTATCTGACACTTTCCGGACAAAAAAAATACCGGATATTTTGCCCGAAAAGTTACTGTAAACAGTAACACTTATAGGCAACTATTACGGTAGTTGGTAGAGACGTCCAACCAATTATGGACCTATATAAGTTTCGTGTGTTGTTTATAAATTGATTATAAAATAGGAATAGTTTTCTGTCAAATGCAAATTCATGAGTTCTATGGGGAATATTGAAGTAAAATTTTGCACAAAAATCCGGCAGCCTGCATATACAGACCGCCGGAAATAAGAAGCATAATTATTTATTTGTTGTTTTTATTCTTCTCAACTTCCAGTAATTTCATTGCACGAACTTTAAGCGGAAGACCGAACAGAGTGATGAATCCGTCTGCATCGTGGTGGTCATACATATCACCTGTTGTGAAGGATGCAAGAGATTCGTTGTACAGGCTGTACGGAGAAGTTGTACCAGCTTTGATGATGTTTCCTTTATAAAGCTTGAATTTAACTTCACCGGTTACATATTTCTGGGTGGACTCTACGAATGCCTGGAGTGCTTCACGAAGTGGTGTGAACCATTTTCCTTCGTATACAACCTGAGCAAACTGGCTGCCGATTTTTTTCTTAGCTTCCATTGTGTCACGGTCAAGGATCAGTTCCTCAAGCTGTTCATGAGCTGCCATCAGGATTGTTCCGCCAGGAGTTTCATATACACCACGGGATTTCATGCCAACAACACGGTTCTCTACGATATCAACGATACCGATTCCGTTCTCGCCGCCAAGACGGTTCAGTTCTGTGATGATCTCGGAAACTTTCATTGCTTTACCGTTGAGAGTTTTCGGAACACCTTCTTCAAAAGTCATGGTTACTTCTGTTTCTTTATCTGGTGCTTTTTCAGGAGTTACACTTAAAACAAGCATATCATCATAGTTCGGAGCCTGGGAAGGATCTTCCAGTTCCAGACCTTCATGGCTGATGTGCCATAAGTTACGGTCACGGCTGTAGCTGTGGCTTGCATCAAATGGAAGGTTGATTCCATGAGCCTGGCAGAATGCAAGTTCGTCATCACGGGACTGCATGGTCCATACATCTGTCATTCTCCAAGGAGCGATGATCTTAATGTCTGGAGCAAGGGCTTTAATACCAAGTTCGAAACGGATCTGGTCATTACCTTTACCGGTAGCACCGTGGCAGATAGCAACAGCGTTTTCTTTACGTGCGATCTCAACGAGCTTTTTAGCGATTGCCGGACGAGCCATAGAAGTTCCGAGCAGGTATTTATGTTCGTATACAGCACCTGCCTGTACACATGGCATGATGTAGTTGTCGCTGAAATCATCAACGATATCTTCGATATATAATTTGGAAGCTCCGGAAAGTTTTGCTCTCTCATCCAGACCATCCAGTTCGTTTCCCTGTCCGCAGTTTACACAGCAGCAGACAACTTCGTAATCAAATGTTTCTTTCAGCCACGGGATCAGTGCTGTGGTATCAAGACCACCTGAGTATGCAAGTACAACTTTTTCTTTCATAATGTATTCCTCCTGAAAATAATTCTCTGCACTTGGCAGATACATGAATATTTGGTATTATAAAAGGTAAAGATTCATACGCTGACTTGATAAAGTATTGAATCTTCAGGCCTTGTCGTGCTTCGACAAGAGATAATATACAACATTTTTTATAAATATGCAATACCAATATGCAAAAAAGTAAAAGAATTTTTTGCATAAAAATGCACTATTAAATAGGAAAGAACCCATAAAAATACACAAAATCAAGAAAAAAGAATGCAAAATCCATGAAAATTACGTATTGCATATTATGCATAATGGATGTATAATCATAACTAATTTGAAGCGGTTGCATATATACAGGAAGCGACGCTGTATATCAGGTAACTGCTGATTTGTGATTCAGGAGGAGAGAAAAATGATCAAAGCAGGAATCATCGGAGCAACCGGTTATGCAGGAAATGAACTTGCAAGACTGCTCCTTGGACATAAAGAAGTAGAAGTAGCATGGTACGGCTCAAGAAGCTATATCGACCAGAAATATGCAGATGTATATCAGAACTTTTTTAAGCTGATCGATGCAAAGTGCATGGATGACAACATGGCTGCACTTGCAGATGAAGTAGATGTGATCTTTACCGCGACACCGCAGGGTCTTTGCGCATCTCTTATTAATGAAGAGATTCTTTCAAAAGCAAAAGTCATCGACCTGAGTGCAGACTTCCGTATTAAAGATGTAAAGAAATATGAAAAATGGTACGGCATTGAGCATAAAGCACCGCAGTTTATTGATGAGGCTGTTTACGGACTGTGCGAGATCAACCGTGAGGACATTAAGAAAGCAAGACTGATCGCAAACCCGGGATGTTATCCGACATGTTCCACTTTATCCATCTATCCTCTTCTGAAAGAAGGATTGATTGATCCGAATACCATCATTATTGATGCGAAATCCGGTACATCAGGAGCAGGAAGAGGAGCAAAAGTTCCGAATCTTTACTGTGAAGTAAATGAGAATATTAAAGCATACGGTGTGGCAACTCATCGTCATACACCGGAGATCGAAGACCAGCTTGGCTATGCATGTGGTCAGGAAGTCCTGATTAACTTTACACCACATCTGATCCCGATGAACAGAGGAATCCTTATCACCGCTTATGCTTCTCTTAAGAAAGAAGTTTCCTATGAGGAAGTAAAAGCAGCTTATGATAAATATTATGAAAATGAAACATTTGTCCGTGTCCTGGATAAGGATGTATGCCCGCAGACAAAATGCGTAGAAGGCAGCAACTATGTAGATGTCAACTTTAAGATCGATCCGAGAACAAAACGTGTCATCATGATG
>CAVFJK010000217.1:0-13025 GCA_963622815.1 Ruminococcus bicirculans (ex Wegman et al. 2014) | reverse complement strand
TGGGTGCAATGGACAACCTTGTAAAAGGCGCAGCAGGGCAGGCAGTACAGAATATGAACCTGATGTTCGGCTTCGATGAAGCAGAAGGACTTCATCAGATTCCGATGCTTCCGTAAATACAGACGAAGAATTTGGACCAAGGAGGAGTATATATTATGAAAGTTATTACAGGTGGAGTTACCGCGGCAAAAGGATTTAAGGCAGCATCTACAGCAGCTGGAATCAAATATCAGGGAAGAACAGACATGGCAATGGTTTACAGCGAGAAACCATGTGTGGCAGCCGGAACATTTACGACAAACATCGTGAAGGCAGCTCCGGTCAAATGGGATCAGGAAATTGTTTATAAACATCCATGTGCACAGGTGATCGTCTGCAACAGCGGTATAGCGAATGCATGCACAGGAGAAGAGGGATTCAGCTATTGCCGTGCAACTGCAAAAGCGGCAGCAGAGACTCTGGGAGTGGACGAGAACAGTGTGCTGGTTGCATCTACAGGTGTTATCGGAAAACAGCTTCCTGTCGAAAAACTGGCAGCAGGTGTTAAAGCAATGGCTCCGAAACTTAAAGAAACACTGGAAGCCGGAAATGAAGCAGCCAAAGCGATCATGACAACAGACACAAAGGAAAAAGAAGTTGCTGTACAGATTGAAGTCGGAGGTAAGACTGTTACGGTCGGAGGCATGTGCAAGGGCTCCGGAATGATCCATCCGAATATGTGTACCATGCTTGGATTTGTCACAACAGACGCATGCATTTCAAAGCAGCTTCTGCAGGAAGCACTGAGTCAGGATGTGAAAGATACTTATAATATGGTATCTGTTGACGGCGATACATCTACAAACGATACGGTTCTTCTGCTGGCAAACGGAATGGCAGAGAATTCGGAAATCAATGAGAAAAACGAAGATTATCAGAAATTCTGTGAGGCACTGAACTATATCAATACCACACTTGCAAAGAAGATCGCAGGTGACGGCGAGGGTGCGACAGCACTGTTTGAAGTAAAGATCATCGGAGCAGAGAGCAAGGAGCAGGCCGTGACTTTAAGTAAATCTGTAGTTACTTCCTCCCTTACAAAAGCAGCAATCTACGGACATGATGCGAACTGGGGAAGAATCCTCTGTGCGATGGGATATTCCGGAGCACAGTTCGATCCGGAAAAAGTAGACCTCTATTTTGAGAGCAAAGCAGGCAAGATCCAGATCATCGAAAACGGTGTGGCAGTTGATTACAGCGAAGAAGAAGCAACAAAGATCCTTTCTGAAGATGCTGTAACAGCAATCGCAGATATTAAGATGGGTGACTGCACCGCAACTGCATGGGGCTGTGACCTTACTTATGATTATGTCAAGATCAATGCGGACTACCGTTCATAAAGATTTTATATAAAAACAGCGAGGAGAAATGGAAAAATGGTAAATCAGAAATATCTGGACAAGGCAGAAACTCTTATCGAGGCTCTTCCTTATATACAGCGTTTTAATCGTAAGATCGTAGTAGTAAAATACGGCGGAAGTGCCATGCTGGACGAAGAACTCAAAGCAAACGTCATCAAGGACGTTGTTCTTCTGAAACTGATCGGATTCAAACCGATCATCGTTCACGGCGGTGGTAAGGAAATCAGCCGTTGGGTCAATAAAGTCGGCATGGAACCACGTTTTGTCAATGGACTTCGCGTAACAGACAAAGACACCATGGAGATCGCGGAGATGGTTCTTGCAAAAGTAAATAAAGAACTGGTTACTCTGGTAGAATCCCTTGGTGTGCAGGCTGTAGGTATCAGCGGTAAAGACGGCGGACTTCTTCAGTGCCATAAGAAACTTTCAAAAGGTGAAGATATCGGTTATGTAGGTGATATCGAGAAAGTTAATCCGAAGGTTCTGCAGGATCTTCTTGAAAGAGACTTCCTTCCAATCGTATTCCCGATTGGATTTGATACAAACTTTGATTCTTATAATATCAATGCGGACGATGCAGCATGTGCGATCGCAGAGGCTGTTCATGCAGAAAAACTTGTATTCCTTTCTGACATTGAAGGTGTATATAAGGATAAAGATGATCCGAGCTCTCTGATCTCTGAATTACATGTACATGAAGCAGAAAAACTGATCAGCGATGGCTATGTAGGCGGTGGAATGATTCCGAAACTGCAGAACTGCATCGATGCGATCGAAGAAGGCGTAAACAGAGTTCATATCCTGGACGGACGTATTCCGCACAGCCTCCTTCTGGAGATCTTTACAAACAAAGGTATCGGTACTGCTATTTTAAGAGAAGACGGGGAGAAATACTACAATGAGCATGAATGAACAGATGAATCATGCAGAAGAGAATATTCTGCATACATATAACCGTTTCCCGGTCATGTTTGACCATGGGGAAGGCTGTTATCTCTATGATACAGAGGGCAAAAAATATCTTGACTTTGCTGCAGGAATCGCAGTAAATGCACTGGGATACCATTATCCGGGATATGATGATGCATTAAAGGCACAGATCGACAAGCTGACTCATATTTCCAATCTTTATTACAATGAGCCAATGAGCGAAGCCGGAGAGAAACTGGTCAAAGCCAGCGGCCTTTCAAAAGCATTCTTTACAAACAGTGGAACAGAGGCAATCGAAGGTGCACTTAAAGTTGCACGTAAATATGCGTATGCAAAATATGGCAAAGAAGCACAGAAATATGAGATCATTGCAATGAACCATTCCTTCCACGGAAGAAGTATGGGAGCTCTTTCTGTAACAGGAACCGAGCATTACAGAGAGCCGTTCGAACCACTGATCGGTGGGGTGAAATTTGCAGATTTCAATGATCTGGAGAGTGTTAAAGCCCAGATTACGGATAAGACCTGTGCAATCATCACAGAGATCGTACAGGGTGAGGGTGGAATCTATCCGGCACAGAAAGAATTTCTTGAAGGACTTCGTGCACTCTGCGATGAAAAAGATATCATCCTGATCTTTGACGAGATCCAGTGTGGTATGGGACGTACCGGATATTATTTTGCATGGCAGTCCTATGGCATAAAACCGGATGTCATGACTTGTGCGAAGGCGCTTGGATGCGGTGTTCCGGTCGGAGCGTTTGTTCTTGGAGAAAAAGCGGCAAAAGGATCTCTTGTACCGGGAGATCATGGAACGACTTATGGCGGAAACCCGTTCGTATGTGCGGCTGTCAGCAAAGTATTTGACATTTTTGAGCAGGATCATATCCTTGCACACGTGCAGGAACTTACCCCATATTTAGAGGAAAAACTGGATACACTTGTGGAAAAGTATCCGATCGTTGCTGCCCGTCGTGGAAAAGGTTTCATGCAGGGACTGGTGATTGAAGGTGCAACTGTGGGAAGTGTTGTGACAAAGGCACTCGAGAACGGACTTCTTGTGATCTCAGCAGGAAGTGACGTGCTTCGCCTTGTACCGCCACTTGTTATTACAAAAGAAAATATCGACGAAATGATCGAGAAATTAGAAAAGAGCCTGGCGTAACTGCCAGGCTCCTGCCTTTTTTGAAACTCTGAAATTCTTAATTATTCTGCACGATTCTGTGTAAATATTCCGTATTATTTCATTGTATTCAGATCAATATGTTTTTTGATCGCAGCAAAACTTTCACTGCTGATGACATGTTCTATCTTGCAGGCGTCGCTGGCAGCAACGATTGGGTCAACACCCAGTTTTTCAAGCCATTCAGAAAGAAAAAGATGACGCTCATAAATTTTTTCTGCGGTAGCGAGTCCTGTTTCTGTCAGATAAAGATATCCTTCCGGAGATACGGTGATCTGGTTTGTCTCACGAAGCTTTTTCATTGCAACACTGACGCTGGATTTCTTAAAGCCCAGTTCAGAAGCGACATCTACGGAACGTACGACCGGATGAGATTTGCTTAAAATAAGAATTGTTTCAAGATAGTTTTCGGCGGATTCGTTTGTATGCATCCATTACACCTCAATTTCTGTTGATATATACCATGTTGTTTCTTAAATTTCAGTGCTTTTATAATACCATATTTTAAGCAGAAGAACAACAAAAATGCATAAATGTATAAACATTATATTAGGAAATGTAAGAGTCTGGCAGGAGTTTGATAAAGCGAAAAAAAGTACTTGACAGCTTACAAACGTTAGCATATACTAACCCATGTAAGTAAAAAGTAAATGGTGATTAACTGTGAACTTTTTTACTAAAGAAAAAAATTCTCAATAAAAATTATAATAAAAGAAAGTGAGCTGATACATATGATGCCTATCACAATGGCAGGAATCGGAGAGAAATGCAAGATTCAGAAAATCGGCGGAAACGAAGAAACAAGACGTTTTCTTGCAAATCTTGGATTTGTTAACGATGCTGAAGTAAGCGTTGTTTCTGCAATTGGCGGAAATGTGATCGTGAACATCAAGGATGCACGTGTGGCAGTTAATTCAGATATGGCTAGACACATTATGGTATGATACCAGGGTTCAAAAGCTCAGACACCGTGCATGCTTGCATGCAGAGGTGAATGGATTTGGAACCCGCTCAAACATGAGGAAGTAGCGATTTTCGCTGTAAGCAGAAAATCTGTGGATTCCGAATGTTTGTAGAATCACGTAAGCTGCGAGGCAGCGAAGTGATTCGTTGGGTATTAATATATGGAATTATCATATAAAGGGAGAAAGGAGACAGAACAATGACTTTAGGTGATGCAAAAGTTGGAACTACCGTTGTTGTAACTAAGATTGAAGGAGACAGCGCGTACAAACGTCGTATCATGGATATGGGAATCACAAAAGGAAGCGAACTGTTCATCAGAAAAGTTGCTCCGCTTGGAGATCCTGTAGAGATCACTGTAAGAGGCTATGAGTTATCCGTAAGAAAGAACGATGCTCAGTGCGTACAGGTAAAATAATATTACATAAGTAATAGTGTTCTGTACATATTATGATGCTCAAGGATGAAAAACTTCAGACACGATGCATGCTTGCATGCGTAAGGCATCAATTTGTAATAAATAAGAGGG
This sequence comes from Ruminococcus bicirculans (ex Wegman et al. 2014), assembly GCA_963622815.1. Lineage (GTDB taxonomy): Bacteria > Bacillota > Clostridia > Lachnospirales > Lachnospiraceae > Blautia_A. The sequence goes on along the minus strand of CAVFJK010000217.1, from coordinate 8,020 downwards.
ATTAAGGAGGTAAGAAAAAATGGCAATTAAGATTGCACTTGCCGGCAACCCGAACTGTGGTAAAACTACAATGTTCAACGCATTAACGGGCGCTAACCAGTACGTAGGAAACTGGCCGGGAGTTACTGTAGAGAAAAAAGAAGGTAAATTAAAGGGAAAGAAAGGTAAAGGCGAAGACATCATCGTAACTGACCTTCCTGGTATTTATTCCCTTTCACCATACACACTGGAAGAGGTAGTCAGCCGTGACTACGTTCTCAAAGAGAATCCAGATGTGATCATTGACCTTGTCGATGCAACCAACATCGAGCGTAACCTGTATCTGACCACACAGCTGATCGAGACAGGTGTTCCGGTTGTTATCGCACTGAACATGGCCGATCTTCTTGAAAAAAGAGGAATCAAGATTGACGTGAAACGTCTTTCCATGTTACTGAACTGCCCGATCATCGAGACATCCGCACTGAGAGGCGAAGGTCTTGACAAACTGATCGATGAAGCAGTAAAAGTTGCTAAGAGCAGCAAAGTTGATCTTCCAAAGGAAATCTTCTCTAAAGATATGGAAGCAGCTATCGCAGAAGTAAAAGACGTCCTTCCTGCATCTGTAACAGATGACAAGAAGAGATGGTATGCAGTTAAGTTCCTTGAAAATGACGAAAAAGTTAAAGAAGCTATGAAACTTTCCGCTTCCGGACAGTCTCTGGTTGATACAAAACGTCAGGAACTTGAAAAACAGCATGACGACGACATGGAAAGTATCGTTACAGACGAAAGATACAAATTCATCCAGAAGATTGTTGATACAACTGTTAAAAAAGGAAAAGACAAACTGACTGTATCTGATAAGATCGACCGCATCGTTACAAACCGTATCCTTGGTATTCCGATCTTCGTTGCAGTTATGTGGTTAGTATATTATGTGTCTGTAACAACCGTTGGTACATTTGTAACAGACTGGACAAATGATGTATTTGTAGTAGCAATTCAGGATTTCTTTACAAACATCCTTACCAGCATCGGTGCAGGTGATATGGTAATGGGACTTGTAGTTGACGGTATCATCGGTGGTCTTGGTGCAGTACTTGGATTCGTTCCTCAGATGGCGATCCTGTTCCTGTTCCTGTCCATCCTTGAAGACTGTGGTTACATGGTACGTATCGCGTTCGTTATGGACCGTGTGTTCCGTCATTTCGGACTTTCCGGTAAGAGCTTTATCCCGCTCCTTATTTCTTCTGGATGCGGTATCCCTGGAATCATGGCTTCCAAGACCATCGAGCAGGATAATGACAGACGTCTTACTATTATGACAGCAACATTTATTCCTTGCGGTGCTAAACTTCCGGTTATCGCTCTTATGGGCGGTGTAATCGCCGGTGAGACCGCAGGATATGCAGAGAGCTCCTTTATCGCTCCTCTGATGTATTTCATCGGAATCGTAGCTGTACTTGTAGCAGCGATCATTCTTAAGAAAACAAAACCGTTCTCCGGTAAACCGGCTCCGTTCGTTATGGAGCTTCCACAGTATCATATTCCGCAGGTTAAGACAGTTCTTCTTCATGTATGGGAAAGACTGAAAGGCTTCATCATCAAAGCCGGTACAATCCTGTTCCTTGCCTGCGTAGTAATGTGGTTCCTTGGTGGATTTGGATTCACAGATGGTGGATTCGGTATGGTAGAAGACAGTGCAGACAGCCTTATGGCAGCAATCGGTGGTGTGATCGCTCCGATCTTTGCTCCACTTGGATTCGGCGAATGGCAGCCAGTTGCAGCTTCTATCTCCGGTTTCACAGCAAAAGAAGCTATCGTATCTACAATGGGTGTCCTGGCTAACGTAGCTGGCGATACAGAAGATGCAGTAAACGTTGCAGCAGGTGTTGCAAGCTGGTTCCCGACAGGAATCGCTGCTTTCTCCTTCCTGATGTTCAACCTTCTTGATTCTCCTTGCCTTGCAGCTATCGCAACAATGGCAAAAGAAATGAACGACAAGAAATGGTTCTGGTTCGCAATTCTCTTCCAGAACATCTTCGCTTACATCGTATGCCTCTGCTTCTATCAGATCGGTTCTTTCGTAACTGGTGGAGCATTCGGTATCGGTACTGTAGTAGGATTCGTAGTACTTATCGTAATGCTGTTCCTGCTGTTCAGACCAGATCCGTACAAAGATCAGAAAGTTTACTCCAAACGTTCTGTACAGGCATAATAGAAAATGCAATAATGAGGGGCTGGATACAGAGATGTGTCCGGCCTCTGTTTTAATAAGTAACTTAAGTGACTGGCGGTATTTTAAAGAGAGGATGAGTAAAATGCTGGCAAATATTATTATCATGGCTTTGATCCTTGGATATTGTGCATACATCATTTATAAAAGTGTGAAGAATACCAAAGAAGGTAAACATATGGGATGTGCCGGATGCAGCGGAAACTGTGGAAGCTGTGGCGGTGGATGCGGCGGAGCTGCTTTCAATAAAAGTACTGCGCAGTCTTCGAAAAAGCGTTTGAAATAGGAGGCATTGATATGGGAAATTCGACAGGATCCACAATGTACATGTTTGGTGCAGTCATTGTTATCTATATTGTAGGAATGCTGATCTATCAGGGAGTTCAATGGCTCAAGAAAAAAAGAGAGCAGAAAAAAGACGAAGAGTTCAGAAGAGGTGACGAATAATGGCAGACATAATTGTTGTACTGATCGTAATCGTACTGCTTGGATTTGCACTGAAAGGTTCTATTAAACATTTCAAGGGTGACAGCCCATGCTGCGGTGGCGGCGGAGAGCCGGTTGTTCTGGATATTCCGGATAAGATACTGGAGAATCCGGCACTTGGAAAGAAAGTACTGAAGATTTCCGGTATGCACTGCGAACACTGTGTAAAAGCAGTTACAGAAGCAATCAATAAGATTGACGGAGCAGCTGCAAAAGTAAATCTTGCTGAAAATGAGGCAGTTGTTACTTATGACCGCGAGCTTGATGACGACCAGCTCAGAAAAATCGTTAAAGATGCAGGCTACAGAGTCGTAAGTATCAAATAATGTACGAGAATAAATTTGAATAGTTTTCCTTGAATCCCGTGGCGTGAGGCTGCGGGATTTTTTTCTGTATAAAAAACAAATTTTTGGCATATGCTGATACTAAAGTCTACAGGCGGGTACGGGAAGAAGATGACGCCTGATTTTTACGGAGGTATTTTTATGTGGGGATTTCTTGCGGCATTGCTTTCCGGTGCGTTAATGAGCATTCAGGGTGTTTTTAATACAGAGGTGACAAAGCAGACCAGTTTGTGGGTGTCGACCGGATGGGTGCAGCTTTCAGCGTTTGTGGTCTGTGTGCTGGCATGGATATTTACCGGGAGACAGAGTATTTCGGCACTTTGGCAGGTGGATAATAAATATACACTTCTCGGTGGCGTGATCGGTGCTTTTATTACGATCACTGTTATTCAGAGCATGGGAGCACTGGGGCCTGCAAAAGCAGCTATGCTGATCGTTATTTCTCAGTTGATCGTGGCATATGTGATCGAGCTGTTCGGAATGTTTGGCGTTCCGCGTGAGCCGTTTATGTGGAGAAAAGTTCTTGGCATGCTGATCGCAATCGTTGGTATTGTGATTTTCAAATGGGAAAAATAAAATTATTATGCAGCGGAATAAAAAGTTTCCTATTGTAAAACCCTGTGAAATTCGTTAAAATAAGACATGGTTAAGTATGAAAATCGGGGAAGTCTGCCGTAATCTTACGGAGGGAAGTGAACCGAGATCATGAAAGTAAATTTTGGCAGTCTGATATTGTGCGGAATTCTTCTGGCAGGTATGCCGGAGATGAGCGGATGTCAGAATCATAAGTCAGAAATAATGCTGAACGGACAGGATACTGCAGAAGAGTCAGAAATGCAGGATGACACGCAGGAGAAAGCTGATGTGTCAGAGAGTCAGACAGAAACAAAAATATCATCGGAACCGAAGATATCGGAAATACCGGTGACGACAGAACCGGAGATGATTTTTGTGGATGTCTGTGGAGCAGTGACGATTCCGGGAGTCTATGAGATAGATGCAGACAGCCGGGTGTTTCAGGCGATTGAAGCGGCGGGCGGTCTTTTACCGGAAGCAGCGTCTTCGGCAGTGAATCAGGCGCAGCCTGTCAGCGACGGACAGCAGATTTATGTACCTACGCAGGAAGAAGTGGAAGAGGGCGCTTTACCTGCGGCAATACAGCCGGCGGAGTCAGAAACCGGGACAGAGGCATCAGCAGATGGTGTGGTAAATATCAATACAGCGGATGCGTCAGCGCTTAAAAGCCTGTCCGGAATCGGTGATGCAAAGGCGCAGGCGATTCTTGCATACAGAGAGGAACATGGTTCCTTTTCCAGTATCGAGGAGATCATGCAGGTGCCTGGAATTAAAGAAAGTACTTTTTCGGCGATAAAGGACAAAATAGCTGTGAAATAAAGAAAAACGTTCACAGTAGCAAATAAGGAGAAAAGAATGAGCAGGAAAGTTTTAGTAGTTGATGACGAGAAACTGATCGTAAAAGGAATCCGTTTTAATCTCGAACAGGATGGAATGGAAGTAGACTGTGCTTACGACGGTGAAGAAGCAGTTGAAAAGGCGAAGGAGAATAAATACGATATTATCCTTCTGGACCTGATGCTTCCGAAGATGGATGGACTGGAGGTCTGCCAGCAGATCAGAGAGTTTTCCAATGTCCCGATCGTCATGCTTACTGCAAAAGGCGAAGACATGGACAAGATCCTCGGACTGGATTATGGTGCAGATGATTATATCACAAAACCATTTAATATCCTTGAAGTAAAAGCCAGAATCAAGGCGATCATGCGTCGTGCACGTTCCGAGCACGAAGAAAAGGAAAAAGCCAAGACCATCGAAGCAGGAGATCTGAAGCTCGACTGTGAGAGCCGTCGTGTATTTATTGCTGGTAAAGAAATTAACCTGACAGCGAAGGAATTTGATGTACTGGAGCTTCTGGTATTTAACCCGAATAAGGTGTACAGCCGTGAAAATCTTCTGAATATTGTCTGGGGATATGAATATCCGGGAGATGTAAGAACCGTAGATGTACATATCCGTCGTCTTCGTGAAAAAATCGAGGCTAATCCCAGTGAGCCGAAATATGTACACACCAAATGGGGTGTGGGATACTACTTCCAGGCCTAGTTTATGGGAACGAAAAAAAAGACAAAATTTTTTAAGAGTCTGCGTTTTCGAATACTGATCATTTTGCTCATACTGGGAATTGTGCCAGGTATTATTGTGACACAGCTCATGATCAATAATTATGAAAAACAGGCAATTGATGTAAAGGTAAGCGAGATGAGCACACAGTGTGCGATTCTCTGCAATCAGATCATCAAAGAAAATTATCTCAATGACTCCAGCTCGCAGTCTGTAAACAGTAAGCTGGAGTTATTGTCTAATGTATATGGTGGAAGAATGGTTCTTGTAGACCGTGACTTTAAAGTCGTTGCAGATACGTATCATGTAGATGAGGGACGTACGCTTATTTCTCCGAAAGTTGTGAAATGCTTTAAAAACGGAGAGGTTACGAGCTATCGCAGATATGGACAGATGCTGGAGCTGGCAGTGCCGGTAAAGAGCGCGGACGTGCCGCAGGTGCAGGGAGCCATGCTTGTAAATCTTTCAATCAGTGATATTATAGCGACTGTAGGGGAGCAGGAACAGATGGCAATGCTGATCATTGGTATTGTTATTGCCCTTTCTGTACTGCTGGCATACGGGCTTTCTACGATTCTTGTAAAACCGTTGGCAAGAGTTACAAAATCCATTGAAGATCTGACTGACGGTTATCAGAAAGACGAGATTTCTGTTCCGGACTATACAGAGACGGAACTGATCACGGATGCATTTAATAAGATGCTGGCACGTATGAAAGTTCTGGATGAGTCCAGATCAGAATTTGTATCAAACGTGTCACATGAACTGAAGACACCGATGACTTCCATGAAGGTTCTGGCAGATTCACTTGTCGGACAGGAAGGTGTTCCGGAGGAACTTTATCAGGAATTCATGCGAGACATTACAGCAGAGATTGACAGAGAAAACCGTATTATCACGGATCTTCTGACACTGGTTAAGATGGATAAGAAATCTGCAGATCTGCAGATCAGCCATATGAGTATCAATCAGCTGCTTGAAGATATCCTGAAACGTCTTCGTCCGATTGCAGATAAACGTAATATTGATCTGATCCTTGACAGTTTCCGTCCGGTGGAGGCTGATGTGGATGAGCTGAAATTTACATCCGCGATCAGTAACCTTGTGGAGAATGCAATTAAATATAACGTGGATGATGGCTGGGTACGTGTATCACTGGATGCCGACCATAAGTTCTTCTATGTAACAGTTGCAGACTCCGGTATGGGTATTCCGGAAGATTCGATCGATCGTATCTTTGAGAGGTTTTACCGCGTGGATAAATCGCATTCCAGAGAAATCGGTGGAACCGGACTGGGTCTTGCAATCACGAGAAGTACGATTGCCATGCATCATGGTGTAATTAAAGTATTCAGCAGAGAAGGGGAAGGAACTACATTCTCAGTTCGTGTCCCATTATCTTATATTCCGTAGGAGGTGCCGGATGAAGAAATATATAAGCATACTTCTTCTGGCAACGCTGGTTTGCAGTTTACTTGCCGGATGCAGTATTGAGACAAAAAGCAGTAAAGATTCAGAGAATGACAGTAAATATCATCTGTATTACCTGAATGAAAGTGAAACAGTTCTGAAGGAAGAACCGTATTCTCCGGGTGAAGAGACCACGGATTTTATGGTAAAAGATCTGATGCAGAAACTCGGAAGCAAAGATGCTCCGGATGGAGAAATCAGTCTTCTGCCTGAGGATGTTTCCATTAATTCTTATGAAGTACAGAAGGACCTGCTCGTGGTTGATTTCAGTAAAGAATATTCGAAGATGAGCAAGGTCAGAGAGGTTATGACGCGAGCCGGTATCGTGCAGACATTCCTGCAGATTCCGGATATCCATAAAGTGCAGTTTACAGTTGCCGGACAGGCACTGACGAATTCCAGAAACCAGGAAGTCGGTGAAATGACTTCGGATACGTTTGCTCAGTATACAGGAAAAGACAAAGAAAGTTATCGTTATGATACATTTACTTTGTATTTTACAGATAAGAGTGGGAAAAACCTGGTAAAAGAGACAAGAAATGTATATTACAGAAGGTCTCTGCCAAAAGAGCGTGTCGTTCTGGAACAGCTTGCAAAGGGGCCTATGGAAGACGGGCATTATGCAACGATTCCGGACAGTTCTCTGGTGTTGAGCGTTATCACGGCAGATAAGATCTGCTATATTAACATGAACAGTACATTTCAGGATGAAACAACAGAAGTTGGAGAAAATATTTCCATTTATTCGGTTGTGAATTCAATCATTGATTCCTGTGATGTTGATCGTGTTCAGATATCTATTGAAGGCAGTACCGATGGAAATTTCCAGGACAGTCTGCCGTTATACAAATTCTATGAAAAAAATGAAGATCTGATCGCACAGGATGAGGAAGAAAAAGAGTCCTGATGTGGTTAGCAGCAGGAAATATTTGGTGCCGCAAATGGCTGAAAATGTCTCCTGTTGTGTTTTTATACAGAAAGGATGGCTTATGAAAAGACGCCCGGTGTGTCTTGTGAGCCTGTTACTGATGTTCTGTATATGGTTCATGGATCTGGCGGGGATTACACAGATCAGTGGAAATCCCCTTCCGGTATCTGTGCAGAATTATATCGAAGAACATTCGGAAGCTGTCATCTGCGGGGAGATACAGCAATATCAGGCTACAGATTATTCTCTTTCTGTCTATCTGAAACATGTCTGTCTGATCGTCGGATCAGAAAAAATTCCCATAAAAAATTTAAAAGTATTTTTAAAATCGAATAAAGAACTTCCAATTGGAACTAAGGTGAAAATTTCCGGAAAACTGGAAGAGGTTTCCGGACCGCGAAATCCGGGAGAATTTGATTCCAGGTTATATTATGC
>CAVFJK010000216.1:0-4272 GCA_963622815.1 Ruminococcus bicirculans (ex Wegman et al. 2014) | reverse complement strand
CAGAAGGACCACAGGGCTTCTACTGGGGCGGAACATGGATCACAGCAGCTACAGGAACAGATAACCCGACACTGGTTGCTGATATCATGAGAACTATGACAACAAACGTTGATGTAATGAAAGAAATCGTTACAGCTGATAATGACTTCGTAAATAACAAACCGGCTATGGAAGAAATGGCAGCTGACGAAAGCTACGGCGATGCTGTTCTTGGCGGACAGAACCCACTGGCTATGTTCTGTGCAGGCGCTGACAAGATCGACCTCAGCAACATGAGCATCTACGATCAGGGCTGCAACGAAGAATTCCAGAACGCTATGAAGAACTACTTCGAAGGCAACGCAACATATGACGAAGCACTCGACCTGTTCTACAAAGCAGTTGTTGAAAAATATCCGGAACTTTCATACTAATCAAGACAGACAGTTTCTGTTAAATAAGTATTGAGTAAAAAAGATGTGCCTGCCTGACCATCAGGCAGGCACACTTTCAATTAAAGAAAACTCAATCAGGGAAATTTGTGGAGGAAGAGAATGGCAAAGAATAATAACCATAAGGCGGTCAGCTATAACAAATGGGGCTATATCTTTCTGATACCGTTTGTAGTAGTATACCTCATATTCCAGCTCGTTCCGCTTATTAGTACAATTTATAACAGCTTTTTTGAAAATTACAGATCGGGCTTGACGCAGATTGGACCGAACTTTGTGGGATTTGCCAATTATGCAAAGCTCTTTGAGGGCGGTGAGATCTGGATCTATTTTAAAAACACAATGATCATGTGGGTCATGGGATTTGTACCTCAGATTCTGGTATCCCTGCTTCTCGCAGCCTGGTTCTCCAACCCGAGTCTCCGACTGAAAGGCCAGAGATTCTTCAAAACCGTAATTTATCTGCCTAACCTGATCATGGCATCAGCCTTCGCAATGTTGTTCTTCACATTATTCGCAGATGGCGGCCCGATCAACGCAATGCTTGTTCACTCAGGTATCCTGAAAGAAGCATATTCCTTCTTCAGTCATGCATGGAGTGCTAGAACACTTGTAGCGATCCTGAACTTCCTGATGTGGTTTGGTAATACCACTATTCTTCTGATGGCAGGTATGATGGGTATTGACCCGTCCCTGTATGAAGCCGCAGAAGTTGACGGTGCTACAGCTTCACAGATTTTCTGGAAGATCACTCTTCCACTTCTTCGTCCGATTCTGATCTACGTTATGATCACATCTCTCATCGGTGGTATGCAGATGTTCGATGTACCTCAGATTCTGACAAACGGAACCGGTGATCCGATGCGTTCAACCATGACTCTGATCATGTACCTGAACAAGCATCTGTTCAGCAAGAACTATGGAATGGGCGGTGCATTATCTGTATTCCTGTTCGTTATCACAGGTGTACTCAGTCTGATTGTATTCCGCTTTAATAAATCAACTGACGGGAGGTGAGAAGAATGAATGAAAAAAATCAAAAAACCAAAAAAGGAATGAGCATGAAAGGTCAGCGTACCCTTGCTTATGTGGTACTGATTATTCTCACTTTCTTCTGCCTGTTCTGGTTTTATGTACTGTTTATTAATGCAACAAGATCAAACGGAGCCCTGAAAAAAGGTTTCACAGCAGTCCCGGGGGGGCATCTTATTGAGAACTGGAAAAATCTTCTCGCAGGAACTCTTCCTGTATGGAACGGTATGTTTAACAGTATTTTTATTGCTACATGCTCCGCTGTTTTATGTACTTATTTTTCTACAATGACTGCTTATGCGATCCACGCATACAACTTTAAGGCAAAAAAATTCATGTTTACTTTTATCCTTGCAGTCATGATGATTCCTACTCAGGTAACTGCACTTGGTTTCCTGCAGCTGCTCGGCAAAATGCATCTGGATGATTCCTTCATCCCGCTGATCGTTCCGAGTATCGCAGCTCCGGTTACTTTCTTCTATATGAAACAATATATGGAAAGCAACCTTCCTCTGGAACTCGTGGAAGCCGCACGTATTGACGGATCCGGAGAATTCAAGACCTTCAATACGATCGTATTTCCACTGATGAAACCGGCTATCGCTGTACAGGCAATCTTCACCTTTGTACAGAGCTGGAACAACTACTTTATCCCGGCACTGGTACTTCACTCTGATAAGAAGAAAACACTTCCGGTACTGATTGCACAGCTTCGTAGTGCAGACTTCCTGAAGTTTGATATGGGACAGGTTTATGTAATGATTGCATTCTCCATTTTCCCGGTTATCATCGTTTACATTCTTCTTTCCAGATTCATTGTAGAAGGTGTTTCCGCTGGTGCAGTTAAAGGTTAATGTCCTGTTTTTGGACACGTGAACTATAGTGTCTATTGCACACAAAAACACTTTGTGATTAAATGAGAAGTAGATAAAATACAGACGGTTAATGTATTTTTTCCGTCTGTATTTTTTGTATATACTTATATATTTTATATATTGAAGGGATGACAAATGACAGCAAAAACTTCTCGTATTATTATAAAAACCTTCGTCAGGACCGCATTAAAGGACGCTGACGAATCACCGGAGCGCTGCACCAGAAATCTGGTCGATATGGCACTCCACTTTTCCAAAGGACGTTTTCAGCAGGAATTCTTCGAAGCCGCACGTGCCATGCTGAACAATGAAAACAGTCCATATTATCCACTGATTGAGGATACGCTTCGGCATATGGACAAAGACAAACTGATCGAGTTCGGAATGAATCTTGGTTATAATGGATGCACGATGGGCGCTCATATCGTCCGTAAGCTTAAACGAACAGAAAATATCAATGCACCATGGCTTTTCTTCTTAAATATCGATACTTCCTGTGATGATCTGCTTTCCCATTATCAGACCATCTTTGATCAGGGTAAAGAACTTGGCATCTATGTCTACTTCCTTTACACAGAGAAAAATCCGGAGAAATTACTTTCTCTCATAGAGCAGAATCCGGATTGTGCTATGATCCTGATGTGCAAGTCCTCTTCTGTAACAGAAGATTTTGCATACGCTGCCGAATCTGTCAATAACATGCTCATCGGTGTAGAATACGGGGACAATACCGATACGGCCTGTCTCGTGCTCCGCGACCATCGTCTCCTCTATTCTGTTTACTGGCGCTATACAGAGGAAGAAAGTGAAACGATCCTGTCCGGTTCCTATGCTCGTTTTGCAGAGGAAATGCATTGTCCCTTTGCCGCAGTTCTTGCCAGACCGGAATGCAACTCCACTGTTCGTGAAAATGTCTATAAAGCTGTTGTGGGAGCCCGGGTTGCTCAGAAATACCGTACGATTCCTCTTGATCTTTTTTATGATGTGGAAAGGGTCGGCAATATCATTTCTCCACCGTCCAGTGTAATCGGATTTGATCCGAGCGGTGTGATTTACAATATAGACAGTAATGGCACACCTCTGAAGCATAATATTTTTAACGAATCTCTTAAAGATATCCTGAAAGAATCGTTCTCCATGGATGCTGAAGAGGTACAGTAAAACAAAAGCGGTTTCATAAGAATGTAAATGGAAATTTTCTCCACACTTCTTACGAAACTGCTTTTTATTATCTGATAGTTCTTTCAATGAGAGCCCTGCTCCTCGTTCTCCAGTCTTTCCTGTGTAATCGCCACCACTCGAATACAGGATTTCATTAATTCTACAAATTCTTTCGGCGGTACCGGATTCTTCTCTGACATCCATCTCTCAAATGCGCAGATTACCGCATCACAGAAAAAGTTTACATAAAATTGCGCATCCGTCTTCTCACCCAGGATCTCCCGAATATCTTCTTCCATTAAAGGACTTACAATATCTCTGAAATGGTTAATAAATGAATTCTGATCTTCTACTTTCATTACTTTTCTGTAAAAGTCTTTATTCTCATAAAAGTAATCACAAAGATGACGCACACTATCCCAGCCGATCAGATTTTCTCCAATCTGCACATGACTCAGGTATTCTACATCATAAATCCAGTTCACCAGATCAAATTTATCTTTAAAATGATAATAAAAACTTTTTCGGTTCATATTACATTTTGCACAAATATCTGAAACAGTAATCTTTGCAAAAGGTGTCGTTTCCATCAGTTCTTTCAGTGCTGATGCAAGTGCACTTTTTGTAATATTGGAATCAGCCAACTTCCTTTCCTCCCCTTTATCACAGTCCGTCAACGTCAGTTTCCATTTAATCAGGTCACTTCAAGAATGCAGCAGCATTCTTGCTGCGAGATGCACGTCATGCAACGCATGACATATTCTTCTGTGCAT
>CAVFJK010000215.1:0-11400 GCA_963622815.1 Ruminococcus bicirculans (ex Wegman et al. 2014) | reverse complement strand
TGCTTACCCTGATAGGTGATCACATTTCCATTCTTGTCGGCATAAGCCAGCATACATAATTCATTTGTTTCGACAACAGCTCCGAGAACTTTCTGAGTTTTCTTATCCACGAATGACAGTCCGTTCTCTATCATAGCTGCTATTGTAGATACACATTTAAATTCATTTTCCACAGTCTGATCGATCAGTTGTGCCTGCTGCTTCGCAAGAAATCCTGATTCATCCGTTACTCTTTTTATTACAACTCCTTTAGTTGTATAATTTGTTAATCCAATTACAAAGAGACAAATTACAATGACTACTAAAAAGACACAAAAGCTTATGCTGTAGTTCTTTTTATTTCCAAAAGCATACGTGTGATTTTTCATTTATATTCCTATCTTTAGTTGTTTATCATTGTCTGGCTGAGTATTTTCCCCCCCCATGTTATTTTATCTCTTCTATACCAACTGCCAACCAACGTTTTTGGCAGGTTTCCACATATTAACAGTTATGTTGAATTAAAAAAAGTGACAATGTCACATTTGCCACTTTTCCCAACCTTATATCAGTTTATATATTTCCTTTTCATCCAGGATTTCTATTTTGCCATGCCCTGTCCGGATCAGCTTATCTCTGACCATACTCTTCAGCGTCCTTGTTACAACTTCTCTTGCACTCCCGATTTCATTTGCGATTTCTTCCTGTGTAATCTTTATTACCGTTGACTCCTGCTGATTTCTTTTCTCCCACAGACAACGTGCGATCCTCTGATCTATTCTCTTAAATATAATATTCTGCATCGTCCACATGACATAGTTAAACCGTTCTGCGGTCTTCTTATATAAGTAATTTTCAAATACTGTATTCTCTTTCATGAGCATCTGCAGATCTGCTGCCGGAATTGTCACTGTTTCCGTATACTCTGCTGCTTCGATCATAATATCAAAATCAATTTCCTCCATCAGACATCCTGCTGAAAGGACACATACATCTCCCTCTGTCAGATGGTAAAGCGTTATTTCTCTTTCACCCCCCCCCCCCCGAGGAAATCATATATACACGCATACATCCTTTCCGGATGATAAGAAGTCCTTTGCATCCCTGTGTTGTATTGTAAATGATCCTGTTTTTTTCAAATAACTCCAGTCTCCAGGAATTGTTCATGCGATCCTTTTGCTCTTCCGTAAGGCTTTTCCAGAAAGGAAACGTTTCTGAGAAATCTATGGGGATATTATCCTTTTTCCACTGCGATATACGTCCTTCAATAATATCATCCCGAAGCTTCAGAACTCTGTTTTCGATAATTTTTATCATTTTCAGGAAGTTCTCGTCCGAATCGTCTGATGCGCTCTCCACTCCCCAGTCAAGTTCTATCTGGCACGGAACCGAGACGCATTCGATATTGCACCCCATATAAATAACAATATCAACTTCCGGAATATCCGAAATAAGTTTCGTATAATGCCCTTCTTCCAACATACTGATATCGTATTCTGTTTTCAGAATCCTGACTGCCCGGCTGCTTATTTCTTTTCCCAATGCGACTCCGGCAGAATAAACTTCCATAACGTCTGACGCCAGTTTTCTTGCCAGTGCTTCTGCGATCTGACTCCTGCAGCTGTTATGTTTACACAAAAAGGCAACTTTCCATTTTTTCGTCTTTAATTCTGTAGACATATCTACTCTCAATCTTCCTTCTCTCTGGGAATCCAGATGCTTATCTGAGTTCCAACTCCTACCTTGCTCTTGATCACAACTTTTGCATTATGCTGTTTTTTCAGTCTGAACATAATATTATCGAGGCCTATAGATTCACGTTTTCCTTCCGCTACCTCATTTCTTATCTTTTCGTAATCAAAGCCAACCCCATCATCCTTGATCACTATCTTGTTATATTCATCCAGCGTATAAGTTTTAACAGTAACAGTTCCACCTTTTTTTCCTTTTCTGTATATACCATGCCTGATGGCATTCTCCACAATTGGCTGTATACTGAGAGGCGGGACTTTGAACTCTTCTGACTGAAGTTCATAGACTATATTGAGTCTGCTTCCCATTCGCATTTTTTCAATATTGACATATGATCGTATGTTTTCCATTTCCTGTTGTATAGTGATTGGTTCACCGCTCTGCATTGTACGAATACATGCACGAAGATATACAGTAAAATCATACAGCAGATCCGAGGCATATTTCTGATCCTGCAGCATCACTTCCCGGATAGAACTCAGAGCGTTATACAGAAAGTGCGGCTGCATCTGACTGACAGAGTTTCTTATTCTCACAGCTTCAAGATTATGCTCTAATTGTTCCACTTCCTGACGGATAATATTCTGTCTTCTTGCATATTCAGAAATATCAACGACTACTGAGTAACCGTACATATTACCGGAATCATTTCTTATGGATTCCATTGTATCCAGTACTGTAATAATCTCCTGCCCGCTGCTGTATACTCCATACTGGCATGTGCTTACCCCCGGAGATAAAGTTGCGTTCTTTATGAATTCACGAAATCTGCCTCTGTCCTCTTCAATAACAATATTTATATACTGGTCTGCACTGATATTTTTCATATCTGCCGCATCATATCCAAGCATCCTGGCCAGATTTTCACCTACATACTCCAGACAGACCGGATTACCAAGATAATATCTGCGTGTCCCACCCGGAATCTGATCAAACATGTCTACCTTTTTCTTCAGTTCCTGATGCTCGACACTGTTTTCGCGGATATTTCCCAGAATTTTAACTACTTCTTCATTTTTGCCAAGAACCGGCATCAGTGTAACAGACAGCATTTTATACTCATATCTGTCTTTTTGAAATATTGACTCAAAAGAAGTCGTTGCCTTTTTATCAACAGCATAGTGCACTTCTCTCAGCAGACCATCAAAATCAAACTCCGGATGTGTTCGTTTATGCTCATTAATCCGTACAAAAAAGTCGTCCTTTATTTCATAACCCAGTATCGACTGAAACAACTCATTTACAGAAACCTTTCCACTGGTCAAATCATATTCGCATACGACACATTTCATTTTTGACAGAAGCTCAACTACTCTGTCAAATTGCTCTTTTTTATTTTTGTATTCGCGTCTGTTGTATTCGATTTCTTTTTTCAGTTCAAGCTTTTTGCGTTTTTTTTCAGCATTCTTTGACTGCAGCATACAAGTACCTGCAATAGCTGAATACAGGAGCAGTGCGATCTGTGTATTTCGATGCATTGGTGGATAAATCTGTCCTTCTGGAATATATACATAGATGTAATAATCTTTCCATTCAACCATAATGCCATAGTTGTGATTTATCGGTATATGTGTAATACTGCCGCTGTCCGTATTTTCTTTAAGTATCTGTATGATGTCATTATCTGCTGTCTTCTGTCCCGTGAGATCTGTGTTGTTGGAAGCTATTATTTTATCTTCGTCTGCTACTATAATTGTTCCAACTGCCGGAACCTGATATCCCTCCAGGATATTCTGCAGCATTAAAGAATATTCCTCCTTCTCAGAACTGGCACACTGGTCATATGCTGTGCATTGCATTTTTATATAATCTGCTGTTTTTAAAAGTTCCTCTTCTGTCTGGTTAATACACATTCTCTGAGAATAGAATAATGTCGTGAACACGATCAGTATCCCCAGAAGAATAACGGACACCCATAGTTTTCTTCTTCTGTTTATATTTGTTAACTGTTTAAATATCTTTTTCATCTGGTAAGCAATCTCCCTCTATGTAATCTGGTATACACAAAAAAAGCACTATAGAGATATAGAAAACCTCTTAGTGCTTTAATGATGCTTTATATTGCAACTGGCTGCCATTTTACAGGTCCTATAGCTTTGCGTCACAACCTTTCAATTGCTTTGCCACATATATGTTTTTATACATTATATTCCTTCCTTATTTTAATGTCAATCGGGAGATTGCCTGTAAACATATATGTTTTTACACAATATAATCATTCATGGAATGTTTCATATGAAGCTGCATGGCCTGACGCACTCCATCTGCATCCCGGAGTTTCAGATAATTCATGATCATCCGGTGATCATTCACCACATCTGAAAAAAGTGTCTGCTTTAACTGGCTTTCCTCAAAAGCCTGTACAAGTGCATCATTGATGATTTCCATGAGTTTAATCCCAAACTCATTATGTGACGCCAGTGCGATCGCATTATGAAATTTCTCATTCAGTACAGGCTCTTCTTCTCTGGTCTCACTGACCTTCTCCAGCTCTTCACCGAGACGGAGGATTTCTTCCAGTTCTTCGTCTGTGGCTCTTTCGGTAGCATAATAAGCCATATCCGGCTCAAGCATCATTCGCAGCTCATATAAATCTTTTATTTTGATATGCAGAACATTTAATTCGTCAAATCCAAATTCATTTCCTGTAGCAGAATTCTCTGCCACAAAAGTGCCTTTTCCTCTTCTGACTTCAAGGACTCCCTGGGTAACCAGATACTGTATCGCCTCACGTATCGTTGTTCTGCTTACTCCGATCGCCTGTGCCAGTTCGTTCTCATTAGGCAGTTTCTCTCCTGGAAGATATTTCTTCTGTACAGTGATAAGGTCCAGTAATTCTGTTTTTGCTCTATCTGCCAGCTTCATGATATTATGTCCTCTCTCTTTAGAATTGTCATATGACATCATACAACATTCCAGGTCTTTCAGTCAAGACATCGGGACAGATAAATTATGATACACTCTTTAAATCCAGCGTTTCATTCATGCTTCCTGTTCGATATCCTTCCAGATCTACTGTCACATACTGAAAACCATAGGATTTCAGTTTTTCTGTAATATCCTTACAAACTCCCGCTTCCATCAGTTTTCCGATTTCTGCCGGAACAACCTCAATCCTTGCCATCAGGCCATGGATCCGAACACGTACCTGATGAAATCCATGATCCAGAAGCAGCTGCTCCGCCTTCTCAACCATGCCAAGCTTTTCTCGGCTGATCGTTTCACCATATACAAATCTTGAAGAAAGGCAGGCAAAGGACTGTTTCTTCCAGGTCGGCAGTCCCAGTTCTTTCGAATAATCACGAATTTCCTGCTTTGTAAGTCCCGCTTCTCTCAACGGACTTTTGACTCCCAGTTCTTTCACTGCGATCAGTCCCGGGCGATAATCTCCGTTATCATCCATGTTGGAGCCTTCCACTATGTAGGCGATTTCATTTTCCTGTGCGATTTTTCCGATTTTTTCAAACAATTCTTTCTTGCAAAGATAGCATCTGTTTGGCGGATTCTGGGAAAATCCATCAATGTCCAGTTCTTCAGACTGGCAGATTATGTGTCTGATTTTTTCTTTTTCGCAAAAAGCTTTCGCTTCATTCAATTCTCTCTTCGGAAAAGAGCAGGATTGTGCAGTTACTGCTATTACGTTCTCGCCCAGTACCTCATGAGCAACTTTCAGCAAAAATGTGGAATCAACACCGCTTGAAAAAGCAACTGCCACACTTCCCAGACTTCTCAGATACTCTTTTAAGTGTTCTAATTTATTTTCCATAATATACTGTCCTTCCGTTTTTTACTCAAGCCTCTCAATACTCTGCTTCATGATTGCCAGGGCTGCTTCTTCATCATAATCTCTGAGAAGTCCGGCTGCAAAAAGCACATATTGTCTGTCTATATACGTTTCTGTTCGCTCCGGCAGCAGGACGGAATCATCTTTAATACCATTTTTCTCCACCTGGTGAAGAATTGCAGAAGGATTCTGGCTTCTGATGACGGGTCCGCCGGTACCGATCACAGCCCTGATTCCTGTCAGATTTTTGCCCTTCTGAAGGACTCCCTGTATGCCGCTCCCTGTATATTCCAGTTTCCCCGCATGTCTTCTGACTGCTATTTTCAGGTCCTGCTCCGCAAGGATCTGTTCCTGTTTCCATTCTTTCTCTTCTGAAGGAATAAAGCTCTTCTCAAAAGCCCTGCGATGTATCTCCTGAGAAAACTGTTCCGGAGTCATCCCTGCCCGAAGTGCCAGGGCAGGAACATCCAGTTCTTTCTCAAAGCATATACAGGATTCCCGCATTCCAAGGTCAGCTTCCACCGTTCGTTTGGCATAAGGCTCCTCTATTCCGACCTTTTTGCAGCCTTCATATTCCTGATTGATATTATAAGAATATATGTCTGTAGTGGCACCGCCAATGTCCGTTATCATCAGTTCTCCCAGTCCGGGAGTTGCTGCTGTTCCCTTGCTCAGAAGTTCTCCGGCTGCAAGAACCGCTGCAGGTGTAGGCATCAGGACTCCGTCCAGTTTTCCTCTGACTTTTTCCAACCCTTTCATATTTACGATTCTTTCCATAAAGAGATGTCGGATCAGTTCCTGTGCCGGTTCTACATTCAGGACTCCCACATTTGGAAGAATATTTTCTACAAGAAAGCATTCTTTCTCATGACTTTTCATCAGCCACTGAACTCCTCTGTCCGCCTCCCTGTTTCCGGAATATACGATCGGAACATGTACTCTGGATTCTGCAAGGATCCGGGCATTGTGCAGAACCATTGTCTGATTTCCCTTCTCGTAGCCCCCGCAGAGCAGAACAATTTCAAGATCCATATCTGCAATCTCTTTTGCTGATTCCTCACTGAGCATTCCATAGTAAACGCCCATGATCTTTGCCCCTGCTCCAAACACGGCTGCCTGTCCTGCTGCAATAGAAAGGTTCTTTGTAAGTCCGACCACTGCCATCCGAAGTCCTCCGGCAGCACTCGATGATGACAGCTTTAATGCCTGATCAAACTCCTCTTCCGAAAGAACTTTTCTTACAGAATCAAAACATTGTTCCAATGCGATCCCGGCATCCGTATGAACAGTAGAAGGTGCCTGGTCAGTCAACAGGATTTTCTTTTCTCTCAGATCTGCCAGGACTATTTTGGTAAATGTACTTCCAAAATCTATAAGTATCGCATGTTTTATCATTATTTCGCCGTTTCTTTATTTTTCTCCCGGCATGGTTTTTCCTTCGCCAAATGCCACTGCGTTCTCAAGTGCATGTTCCACCATATCCCGCACGGCATGATCTGTAAAAAATGCTGTATGCGGTGTGATCACCACATTTGGAAAGCTTTCCAGGACAGCAACATCATGATCTGTCAGAATATTGTTTTTGTGATCGATATTATAAATAGTAGGTTCATTATCCAGTACATCCAGACCTGCCGCACTGATGATTCCCTGTTCCAGACCACTGATCAGTGCTTTGGTATCTACATTGGAGCCTCTGGAAGTATTGATGATGATCACATTCTTTTTCAGCAGCTTAAGGGACTCCATGTTCAGCATATGATAGGTTTCTTTAGTTCCCGGTGCATGGAAAGTAATGATGTCAGAGGTTTTGAGCAGTGTCTCATAATCTACATATGTGGCATACTGTTTTACCTCGTCCATTTCGTACTGGTCATAAACCTGTATCTTACATCCAAATCCGGATATCTGTTTCATTACAGTACGGCCAATCCTTCCACCGCCTACGATTCCTACTGTCATATCGCGAAGTTCTCTTCCACGGTTCCATGCCAGAGAATAATCGTTTACTTTATATCTTTCCAGAATGTATTTTGCCTTACGCAGACACATAAGCATCAGCATGATGGCATAATCAGCAACTGCATTTGGTGAGTAGGTAATGTTGGATACACGGATTCCCAGTTCATGAGCTTTGGCCAGATTGATATGGTCGATTCCTATGCAGCGGGCTGCAATGCATCTGACACCCACTTCGTAAAGCTTCTCCAGAAGTTCGTCTGAAATCTTTGTTCCTACTACGGTGATACAGGAATATCCTCTGGCAAGCTCTGCATTCTCCATAGTCGGCTGCACTTTGCAATAGCCGAGTTCCAGTCCCCATTCCTTTTCGTATTCTTCAAACAGTTCTCTCTCATCATCTCTGCAGCTGTATACAAATATCTTCATATCTTCATCCCACTCCTTATGCTTCTTTATTTTTCATAAGTTCTTCCATAAATCTCCGCATTCTTCGCAGACCTTCTTCTGTATCTTCTTTCGAAGAAACATACGTGATTCTCACATAACCTTCGCCGCCGTCACCGAATCCGGAACCTGGAACTACCACAACATGTTCCTTCTGAAGAAGGGACACTGCAAACTCTTCTGATGTCATTCCTGTCTGGGTGATATTTACAAATGCATAAAAAGCACCTGCCGCCATTTTCAGGCTTAATCCTTCCATGCTGTTGATTTCCTTAAGTACCAGTTTTCTGTTTTCGTCATACTGTGCAAGCATTGTCTTAAGGACATCCTGAGGACCTTCCAGAGCTGCAATTGCTGCATATTGTGTAGGCGTATTTACACAGGACACGACACTTTCCTGCATCTTTACCATCTGACTGATAACAGCTTCCGGTCCCAGTACGAATCCGCAGCGCCATCCTGTCATTGCATAGGTTTTGGAAAAGCTGTCGATGATAAGGGTTCTTTCTTTCATTCCCGGGCAGGTTGCAATGGAAAAATACGGTGTTTCTCCATAGGTAAATTCCTGATATACCTCATCAGTCATCAGATACAGGTCTTTCTCTACACAAAGCTCTGCCAGTTCGCGTAAGATTGCTTCTCCTGTCACACTTCCGATCGGATTGGACGGTGAATTGATAAGGATGGCCTTGGTTTTATCCGTGATCGCTTTGCGGATGTTTTCTACATTATAACAGAAGTTATCCTCTTCTTTCAGAGGCACCATAACCAGCTTTGCATCACATAATGCGATCTGTCCGAAATAATTAGGAAATGCCGGTGTGCCTACAATGATCTCATCTCCCGGATTCAGTAAAGCTTTAAAACTGAGGAACAGAGCTTCCACACCACCGGATGTGACAATGATCTCCTTTGCAGGATCATATTTCACTCCCTTTTTCTCTTCCATCTTACGGGAGAGAGCTTCCCTCAAAGCCGGAATTCCGGCATTTACCGTATAATGTGTTTCTCCTCTTTCAATGGCCTCGCAGGCTGCTTTTCCAATATGTTCAGGAGTGGAAAAGCCTGGCTCTCCAAGTCCGAAACTGATCACGTCTTCCATTCCCTGTGCCATGTTAAACATTTTTCTGATGGAAGAACCTTTCTGTCCTGTAATTGATCTGGCTAATTCTTTCATAATATGAAACCTCCTGTGTAACTATTTAAATTATTTGTAACTTCATCGCACGTGGTTCTGACTACAGATATCCTGTGAGCAGGATCACCACCGGGATCGTAATGATCATAAGTATCATATTCTGTGCCACTGCAACAGTCGCAAATTCCGGTTCCCTCTGATACTCTTCTGCCATTACCACATTAAGTGAGCCTGACGGCAGTGCCGAAAGTACAAAGGCTGTGACCGCCGTATCATGCTCAATATGAAGCATCTTCACAACTGCAAACATGATTGCCGGAAATATCAGCATCCTCATTATATCTACAAGCAGGGCATATCTGTCTCCAAGCAGCCTGCGCAGATCCATTCGTCCGATCTGTGCGCCGATGATCAGCATGGACATCGGCATCATCATAGAGCCAATGCTGCTGAACGTGCCTGTAAGAACTGCCGGAAATCGAAATGGAAGCAGATACAGCACAACAGATCCAAGTGAAATCCAGATAATTTTACTTCCAAACAAACCCCTGATACTTAATTTCTCTTCGCCCTTTAACAAATACAGTCCGTAGGAAAAGAAGAAAATCTGATATGCACTGTTATGGACCACAGTATACAGAGTCCCCACATCTCCCAGAATTTCCTGCATAATGGAAAATCCCATAAATCCTACATTTGCGAATACTGCCAGTGTCACAAAGATCCTCTTTCGCGAATCACTGAATCCCAGACGATCTGCCAGCAGCAGACAGATAAGAATGGAGAGGATATAATATCCGGCAGAAAGCAGAAGTGATATTCCCATTTCCCTGAGACGGTCTGCGGAAAATATCTGCTGCGAGGATGTAAGTATACTGAATGGCAATATGATCTCCATCAGAATGGAAGACAGATGCTTACTTACTTTCTCGCTGATCAGCTGTTTTCGCCCTGCAATAAATCCGACTGCTATGATTATAAATATCTTACATACCACCGAACCTACAACTGCAAACATCTTTTTTCCTCTTTATTTAATATCTGCTTCGTTCTCATTACTGTAACGTCTGCCTACTGTTTCCGCATCTCCGACAATACCCTGGACTACAAATACGTTTCCAGGAGGGCATCCTGGTACCCAGCGTCCTTTATCCTCCAGATGTTTGGTGCATCTTCCCACAAGTACTGTATTTTCTTTCGTCGCACCTTCCGGCAGTTCCTTCACAGGTCCAACTACTACGTATTTTCCTTCCAGGTATTTCTCATATCCCTGTGATTTCAGATCCATCAGTGCACTGATCACTGTATTCCGGCATCCTGTACAGGCCCCTTCGTCAAAGAGCAGTGTGTATGGCGGAAGTCCCGGGATTTCCACTTCACTGGAACGTTTAAAACGATGATAAACAGATTCAATGCTCTGTCCTTTTACCTCGATCTTATCCAGATCCTTCTCGCCCAGTCCTCTGTTATAGGCTTCCACAGTCAGCATAGGTGCATTGACATCATATCCCATGACAGCACTTCCGACAGCATCACAGGCAACAACATCCTTAGATGCAAGGATCAGGTCCATCTCAACTGTCTCGCCAAAAATCGGTCCAAGTCCCTGCTGACAGAAGGTTGCGTCAATTACACTAAGCACCGGTTTCACAGTCTGAATAATATCTATAACACCATTTACCACTCCATGACTGTGGAAATATTTTTTCTGTCCGTCTGCAATCAGACCTTTCAGGTTCTTTAATCCAAGTGTTACTTCTGTCTGGTCATGAGTTTTCATAACCGGAACCGTAATGACCGCATCTGCCTCTGCCACCAGATCCCAGGATGTCATTTTTTCAATAACCTTTCCGTTCTCCACCGGGATTTTGGCAAGCTTGCGTTTCTTAAGGTCGATAACTTCATATCCCTCATCGCGAAGTGCCTGATATCCACACTTCTGGATAACCTCTTCGGTATCTACTCCCGCTGCTGAGGATTCTGCAATGATCGCCTGTGCTTCTTCTTCTCTTACACGCTCAGCCACAGCCTTCACTACTTCCCAACGTGTTACACCGCCGGAGCATCGGTCATCCGGAACTGCTACAAAATTCGGTTTGATCAGCACCTTATATCCTGGTTGGATAATATCAGAAAGACCACCGCAGTCTTCGATCGCTTTTCTTACGCTTGCACGGATACTTTCATAATCATTTCCTGTTGTTTTTCTGATTGATACAACTGACATAATCTTTTCCCTCCTGTTTCTGATGAAAGTCCAAAATGAAAAAAGTATCATAAATACCAGCTATATGGTATCTACGATACTTCTTTGTATCATCTTGTTTGTCCTCTGTTATGA
>CAVFJK010000214.1:2228-5947 GCA_963622815.1 Ruminococcus bicirculans (ex Wegman et al. 2014) | reverse complement strand
GAGTACTGCTTCCGACGCGTATGGATCTGCTCGGTAAAGATTCTCTGAAAGCGGCGTGGGAGAAGTCATCCGAGGGCTTGATGTCTTATGCATGTTATCTGGCATATACTGCATTTGCAACAAAAATGCCGATTGAAACAGCCTTAAAAGAAACTGGAATGTGGGATGTATACAGAAACATTGAACTTCCACTGATCTTTACCCTGGATTCCATGGAGAAATGGGGAATCCGTGTCAAGGGCGAAGAGCTGAAAGACTACGGTGAGAAACTAAAAGTCCGTATTTCAGAACTGGAAAAACTGATCTATGAGCAGGCAGGAGAAGAATTTAATATCAATTCTCCGAAACAGCTTGGAGTAATACTTTTTGAGAAAATGGGAATTCCGGGCGGAAGAAAAACAAAGACCGGTTATTCTACAGCAGCGGATATTCTGGAAAAACTTGCTCCTGAGCAGCCAATCGTGAATGATATCCTGGAATACAGACAGCTTACAAAACTGAAATCTACGTATGCAGATGGTCTCAGTGCGGTTATCGAAGCAGATGGAAGAATTCATTCTACTTTTAATCAGACAATCACGGCAACCGGACGTATCAGCAGTACAGAACCAAATCTGCAGAATATTCCGGTCAGAATGGAACTTGGAAGGCTGATCCGTAAAGTATTTGTGCCGGAAGAAGGATTTGTTTTCCTGGATGCAGACTATTCTCAGATCGAGCTTCGTGTACTGGCACATATGTCTGGTGATGAGAAACTGATTCAGGCATACAGGGAAGCAGAGGATATTCACAGACTGACTGCTTCCCAGGTATTCCATGTGCCGTTTGACGAGGTTACAGACCTGCAGCGAAGAAATGCCAAGGCGGTTAATTTTGGAATCGTATATGGCATCAGTTCATTTGGTCTTAGTCAGGATTTAAGTATTACCCGTAAAGAGGCTGCGGAATATATTGAGAATTATTTTGAAACGTATCCAAAGATCAAGGGATTTCTCGATGGACTTGTTGAGGCCGGAAAAGAAAACGGGTATGTTTCCACGATGTTTGGACGCCGCAGACCGATTCCGGAATTGAAATCCGGAAATTTCATGCAGCGGTCTTTTGGAGAGCGTGTAGCCATGAATTCACCGATTCAGGGCACTGCAGCTGATATCATCAAGATAGCGATGAACCGGGTATACCAGCGTTTGAAACAGGAAGGACTGCAGTCCAGACTGGTTCTTCAGGTACACGATGAACTTCTGATCGAAACGAAGAAAGAAGAAATGGAGACCGTTTCACGTATTCTGGAAGAAGAAATGAAAGGAGCCGCGCATCTTTCTGTGGAACTGGATGTCGACATGCATGAGGGAAACAGTTGGTACGAGGCAAAATAATGGAGCAGATAAAATGAAGATCATAGGAATTACCGGCGGAGTAGGAGCCGGTAAAAGCACGATCCTGGATTACTTAAGCAGGGAGCATCATGCATATGTGATCCAGGCAGATAAAGTAGGACATCTGGTAATGGAACCGGATGGACTCTGCTATGAACAGGTAATTGCATTATTTGGCAGACAAGTGATAAAAAACGACAAAACTATTGACCGGAAGATGGTTTCTGATGTAGTATTTGGTAATGAGTTAATGCGTCAAAGTCTTGATGACATTATTCACCCCGCTGTCAAAGCATATATATTAGAAGAAATCAGGAAGCAGGAACAGGCAGGATGTGAATTGCTGATTGTTGAAGCGGCGCTTCTTCTGGAAGAACGCTACGAAGAGTTCTGCGATACAGTCTGGTATATTCATACAGATGCAGAAATTCGTATTCAGCGTCTGATGAAAAGCCGTGGATACACAAGAGAGAAAGCTGAGAGTATCATTGCCAGACAGGCTTCAGAAGAATTTTTCAGGGCGCATGCAGATTATGTCATTGTAAATAATGGAAATCTGGAGACAACCTGGGGACAGATAGAAGAGGGGATTAAATTATTATGAGATTTTGCAGTATTGCCAGTGGCAGCAGCGGAAACTGTATTTATGTAGGTTCTGACAATACCCATGTACTGGTAGATATAGGAATCAGTGGTAAGAAGATGGAAACCGGGCTCAACAGTCTGGAACTTACAGGACGTGATCTGGATGGCATTCTGATCACTCATGAGCATTCGGATCATATTAAAGGACTTGGCGTGATCTCAAGAAAATATGGGATTCCGATCTATGCTACCGGAGGAACGGTAGATGCCATGATACGAACGAATGCGCTTGGGAAGATTCCTGAAGGGATTTTTCATGAGATTCATGAGGATGAACCGTTTATGATCAAAGATCTGAAGGTAAATCCGTTTACGATTCCGCACGATGCAGCCCAGCCGGTCGGTTATCGCCTGGAACATGAGGGACATTCCGTAGGAATTGCAACGGATCTCGGAAAATATAATGACTATATTATTGAAAATCTGCAGGGACTGGATGCACTTCTTCTGGAAGCAAATCATGATATCCGGATGCTTCAGGTTGGTAAATATCCGTATTATCTGAAACAGAGGATTCTTGGTGACAGAGGACATCTGTCCAACGAAAATGCGGGCAGGCTGTTATGCAGACTTCTGCATGATAATCTGAAAGCAATCTTTCTGGGTCATCTCAGCAGGGAAAATAATTATGAAGAGCTGGCTTATGAAACCGTTTGTTCAGAGGTAACACTGGGAGACAACCCTTATAAATCAAAAGATTTCAGAATTCAGGTAGCGAAACGGGATTTTGTTTCGGATGTAGTTACCGTATAACAGAAAGGAAAAAAGTCATGAAAAAAACAATCATTACAGTAGTAGGAAATGACACCGTAGGAATTATTGCAAAAGTATGTACATATCTTGCAGAAACCAATGTAAACATTCTGGATATTTCCCAGACTATCGTACAGGGGTATTTTAACATGATGATGGTTGCAGATACCAGCAAATCTGACAAAGATGCAGCAGCTCTCTCTAAAGAACTTTCTGAAATCGGCGATAGGATCGGCGTAGTGATCCGCTGTCAGCACGAAGATATCTTTAATGTAATGCACCGTATTTAATTGGATCGTACTGAAAAGGAGAGTTGACATGATCAATATTTTTGAGGTTAATGAGACAAATAAGATGATCGAACAGGAAAATCTGGATGTGCGTACCATCACTATGGGAATCAGCCTTCTGGACTGTATCGACAGTGATCTGGACACCATGAATGAAAAAATCTACAACAAGATTACGACCAAAGCGAAAGATCTGGTTGCTACAGGCGATAAGATTGCTGCTGAATTTGGTATCCCGGTCGTAAATAAACGAGTTTCTGTTACACCGATCGCACTGGTTGGCGGCGTTGCTTGTCATTCCACAGAAGATTTTGTATCCGTGGCAAAGACCCTGGATAAAGCAGCTAAAACAATTGGGGTAAACTTTATCGGCGGTTATTCGGCCCTTGTAAGCAAGGGAATGACTCCGGCTGAAAAACTCCTGATCCGTTCCATTCCGCAGGCTCTGGCGACAACAGAACGCGTCTGCAGCTCTGTAAACGTCGGCTCAACCAAGACCGGCATCAATATGGACGCAGTGAAACTGATGGGAGAGATCGTTCTGGAGACCGCAGAGGCATCAAAAGAGCAGGATTCTCTTGGATGTGCAAAGCTTGTTGTATTCTGCAATGCCCCGGATGACAACCCATTCATGGCAGGTGCTTTCCACGGCGTC
>CAVFJK010000214.1:0-2115 GCA_963622815.1 Ruminococcus bicirculans (ex Wegman et al. 2014) | reverse complement strand
CAGAAGCTGATTGCATCATTAATGTAGGTGTCAGCGGCCCTGGAGTAGTAAAAACGGCTCTGGAATCTGTTCGTGGCGCTGATTTCCAGACTTTATGCGAAATGATCAAGCGTACTGCATTTAAAGTAACACGTGTAGGACAGCTGGTGGCGCAGGAAGCATCCAAACGTCTTGGTGTACCATTTGGAATTGTTGATCTTTCTCTTGCACCGACACCGGCAATCGGTGATAGTGTAGCAGAGATCCTTGAGGAGATTGGACTTGAAAGAGTAGGAGCTCCTGGAACAACAGCAGCACTTGCACTTCTGAATGATCAGGTTAAAAAAGGCGGTGTTATGGCAGCACAGGCAGTTGGTGGTTTAAGTGGTGCATTTATTCCGGTCAGCGAAGATCAGGGAATGATCGATTCCGTAAACCTTGGTGCGTTGACACTGGAAAAACTGGAAGCCATGACTTGTGTATGCTCTGTTGGTCTTGATATGATCGCAATTCCTGGTGATACAAAAGCTTCTACGATCGCAGGTATCATTGCAGACGAATCCGCAATCGGAATGATCAACCAGAAGACCACAGCAGTCAGACTGATTCCGGTAATTGGAAAAGGAGTAGGAGAGACGGTAGAGTTTGGCGGACTTCTCGGATATGCGCCGATCATGCCGGTGAACCAGTTCTCCTGTGATGCATTTGTAGAGCGTGGCGGACGTATTCCGGCTCCAATCCACAGCTTTAAAAACTGATTCGGATAACAGAATAGTAAGTAAGAGATAGTAATTTCCTCGGGGAGAGTAAGGTCCCCGGGGATTTTTTGTTTTTAATCATAGAAAATCGCTAAAAATATTGAAAACACTTTATTTAACATAATAATTATGATATAACATAATATATGATAAAAAGGAAAAGTGATGTTATATATTGATTTTAAGGGACATAAAGGAGATTTCAGTAATAAGAAGATGGATGAACAAATAAAGAGATATATAGAAAAGATACTGGGAATATCGGTGCAGTTTCACCATTGGAGAGGTGAACTGGAGCTTCCATTTTATATCACAGAGCGTTACGATATGCGTCTTGCAGAACTTGATGATATCCGTTGTATTTTCCTCTGGCCGAAAGAAAAGCTGAACCAGATTGGCTCACTTAAGAAGCAGATCCGGCGAATCCAGATGGAAGAATCCCTTCCTGTTGTGTTTGTTTTTGAGAGTATGGATTCTTATCACAGAGATGCTTTTATTCATGCACATCTTCCTTTTATTGTAGCGGGAAGTCAGCTTTATCTGCCATTTATGGGACTGTATCTTCAGGAAAAATATATGAGGGAAATCAAGACGTCGGATACGTTTCAGCCCTTTACGCAGCTACTGCTCTTCTACTGGTACTATCAGCAGGAAAATTGTCTGTATATGAATGATATGGCAAAAATACTCGGCTGTTCCGCGATGACTGTAACACGTGCATTTCGCCAGCTGGAAGAGACAGGCTTGTTTGAAACAGGTAAAACGGGCGTGCAGAAATACCTGAAAGGTAAAGAAGAACGAAAGGTAATTTTAAAGCAGCTGGAAGACGTTTTGAATACTCCTGTAGCAGAAACTGTATATATAAATAGAAAAGAACTGGAAGCAGCAGAAAATGCGGAATATTTCTTTTCCGGTAATTCAGCACTCACTCGTATGGGAATAGAAGCAGAAGAGGAAGTTCCGTGCTATGCCGTGAATAAAAAAATTTTTCATCTTTCAGGAAGTAAAGAGCTTTTGGATGTAGAAACGCAGGCAGAAGTACAGCTGTGGAAATATGCTCCTTCTATATTAGGGAAAAATGGTCTCGTAGATTCTCTTTCTCTGGCATTGAGTTTTCAGAAACCAGTAGATACTTTTCTAAAAAATGATTGACAACAACAATTTCCTGTGGTAGAGTATAGAACAACAAAACCGATGAGGAAGAAGAGTAAATAATTTTGAATCATCCCAGAGAGCAGGTATTGGTGGAAGCCTGTATGAGACAGATTATTGAATGGCCTTCCGAGGGCAGCCCGAAATTTTAATCTGAAGAGTAGGCGCTGACGGGAACCGAACCCGTTATCAATCAGGAGTGTATGTTAGTACATGAGAAAGTGGA
>CAVFJK010000213.1:0-3949 GCA_963622815.1 Ruminococcus bicirculans (ex Wegman et al. 2014) | reverse complement strand
CATCATGCGTAATTGCGAAGAATTTTACCTGGAAGAGGCTGAGGGAATCCTCGGGGCACTGCTTGTGGAGATTGCACGAAATAACCGCAGTGCGGAAGAAGAACGTGTGAGTGAGGGAAAAGGGAAAATTACTAATATGGTCACGAAGGCGCTGGATTATATTTCGTATCATTACAGTGAAGATATCAGGAT
Source organism: Ruminococcus bicirculans (ex Wegman et al. 2014) (assembly GCA_963622815.1). Taxonomy (GTDB): domain Bacteria; phylum Bacillota; class Clostridia; order Lachnospirales; family Lachnospiraceae; genus Blautia_A. The sequence goes on along the minus strand of CAVFJK010000213.1, from coordinate 3,757 downwards.
AGAAGACCTGGCGAGAGAGTGCCATATCAGCGAAACACATTTTCGGAGAGTGTTTACTGCTCATATGAATCTGAGTCCGCTGGAATACATTAATACGGTTCGCATCCGTGCTGCCTGCGAACTTCTGGCGAAGACGGATGAGGCGGTGGCATCGATCGCTCATAAATGCGGATTTACAACGAATTCGACTTTTAACCGCAATTTCAGACAAATGATGGGAGTTACTCCGGTTGAATGGCGAAAGCGTCCGGAGAACTATGAACAGCAGCTTCTGAATTTTGATATCCATTCAGAAGAGGGCTGGTAAAATAACAGAAGGGGAATTTATTTATGTACGATTATAAGATAGTAGAACAGGTATCCCGAAAGAAAAAGAGTATGTCCGGAGTCCTGCGTAAAGTGATAGTCATCTTTGCGGTATTTTTTGTAATACTGGGAATCACGATCTCTCAGTCTTTTATGCTGGCAGGATTTCTGCTTGCGGCACTTTATTTTGTCTATGATATCTTCAGTCAGAAAGATTATGAGTATACACTCGAAAATGATACGCTTTCTATTGATGTGATCATGGGAAAGAAATATCGCAGGACAGCTCATGTCCTGGAACTCAAAAACATGGAGGTAACTGCACCGCACTGGCATGACAGCGTTGCGAGATATAAGAAAAATGGTGGCACGGAAAAAATAAAGAAATATGATTATACTTCATATGATGACAACATTCCATACTATACAATGATCATTACAGAAGACGGACGTAAGATAAAACTGCTCCTGGATCTTACGGAAGAGATGCTTCATACCATGAAGACACAGCATCCGGAAAAGGTTTATTTTGCATAAATTGGCAAAAAAACTGTGAAACATGTACAAAAAATATGAAATAGTAACAATAACCTCTCTTTGTGACATGAAAAATAATCATTTTGTCGAAAAGAGAGGATTTTTTTCATCAAGATAACAAAAATGAATGACCGGATTTGTGAAAAAATAAATGAAAAAACCAAAAGTGGACAGACCAGTAGTGCAAAATGCACAAAATGGTTGAAAATGCACATTATATGTGCGGTTATGCATACTACTGTGAAAAATCGGATGTTATAATCGTTTCATAAGCAATTCGAAAAAAGAGAATACGCTTAATAAAAGGAGGACACATCTATGAAGAAAAAATTACTTGCAGTATTACTGACAGGCGTTATGGCAGCGTCTTTTGCAGGAACCGCTACAGTTGTTTCCGCAGATTCCGGAGATGACAATACATTGACCGTATGGGCATGGGATCAGAACTTCAATATTAAATCCATGGAGATTGCTGGTGAGCAGTATGCAAAAGATCATGAAGGATTCTCTGTAGATATTATTGAAACTTCTTCTGATGACTGCCAGACAAAGCTGACAACAGCAGCTAATGCCGGTGACTACAGCACACTTCCGGATATCGTACTGATGCAGGATAACAGCTATCAGAAATACCTGAAGAGCTATCCGGACGCTTTCACAGATCTGAAAGATATGGATATCAACTGGGATGACTTCGGAAAACTGAAACAGTCCTATTCCATGGTAGATGATACACATTATGGAGTTCCGTTTGATAACGGTGCTGTTATCGCATGCTATCGTACAGATATCCTTGATGAAGCAGGATACACTCTGGATGATCTGACAGATATCACATGGAGCAAATTCATGGAGATCGGTAAAGATGTTCATGAGAAAACAGGAAAATATCTCCTCACAAGCGAAGCTACAGGCGGTGATACTCTTCTGATGATGATGCAGTCCTGCGGTGCAAACTTCGTAAATGAAGATGGAGAAGCTTATATCGTTGGTAACGAGATCGCAGAAAAATGCGTAGATCTTTATGTGGATCTTGTAAAGAACGATGTTGTTAAACTTGTAAATAACTGGGATGAATATATCGCAACGATCACAGGCGGTGAAGCTGCCGGTATCGTAAATGGTAACTGGATCACAGCTACTCTGATGTCTACAGAAGATCAGAAGGGTCTCTGGGAGATCACAACAATGCCTAAGGTTGACGACGTTGAAACAGCTACAAATTATGCAAACAACGGCGGATCTTCCTGGTATATCACATCCAACTGCAAAAATGTAGAACTTGCAGAAGACTTCCTTGCAAGCACATTTGGTTCCAGTACAGACTTCTATGATGCGATCCTTCCGGCATCAGGTGCAATCTCCTGCTATCTGCCGGCCGGTGAATCAGACGTTTACAATGAGCCAAACGAATTCTTCAACAATCAGGCGATCTTCTCAACAATTGTTGAGTACTCTTCTCATATTCCGGAGTTCACAAAGACTCCATATCACTATGAAGCAAGAGAGTGCATCAATACAGCAGTTGTAAATATCGTAAACGGAACTGCCAAAGAAGATGCTCTTCAGGAGGCACAGGATACACTTGCATTCAAGATGACAGAGTAATCTGATCTGAATCAACAGGTTCTGACGAAGTAAGAATAAGTAAGTAAAGTGAGCGCGGGGGACTGCTTGCAGTCCCCTGTCTTACGTTGAAGAGTTGTAGTTGCTGTGAACAGTGACTACCAGGTTTCGAAAGGGGGAGTTCCTGTGAATTCCAAGAAAAAAGGCATGTCTCTGATCGCGAAACAGAGAGCTGCGGGCTGGCTTTTCCTTGCACCTGCATCAATCATGATCGCGATCATGAGTTTTTATCCGATGATCCGTGCGTTTATCATTTCTCTGCAAACAGGCGCCGGTGCAAACATGCGGTTTGCAGAACCGCTTTTCAGTAACTACAAACGTATTCTGGCAGATAAAGTATTTCAGCAGTCAATCGTCAATACGTTCCTTTACCTGATCATTCAGGTACCGATCATGCTCGTACTGGCGATCCTTCTGGCACAGCTACTGAATAATAAGGATCTGAAACTCAGAGGATTTTTCCGTACATGTGTATTTCTTCCATGTGCAACATCTCTGGTTTCCTACTCATTGATCTTCCGTTCCATGTTTGCTACAGACGGTCTGATCAACAGTATCCTGATCAAGCTTGGAATCTTATCGACCGGATATAACTTCCTTGGAAACTCCACCAGTGCCAAGATTGTGATTATCATCGCACTGATCTGGAGATGGACAGGATATAACATGGTATTCTATCTGGCAGGTCTTCAGAATATTGAATATTCTGTATATGAGGCAGCCAAGATTGATGGTGCGAACGGCTGGAAAACATTCTGGAAGATTACCGTTCCGCTTCTGAAACCGACAATCATCATGACATTCATCATGTCGATCAATGGTACACTGCAGCTGTTTGATGAGTCTGTCAACCTGACAAAAGGCGGACCGGCAAACTCAACAATTACAATGTCCCATTATGTATATAATACATGTTTTATCAACGTACCGAACTTTGGATATGCATCAGCAATGTCATTTATCATTTTCATTATGGTAGCTGTACTTGCATTTATCAACTTGAAAGTAGGTGATACACGTGACTAAGAAAAACAAATCAGCAATTCAGAGAAGATTGATTCCTACATATATTTTTCTGATCATCGTGTCATTTATTTCGGTATTTCCGTTATACTGGATGATCGCAGCCGCAACAAATACATCAACAGATGTATCTCGTGGACGAATTATTCCAGGAAGTTATTTCATGGAAAACTTCCGTAACCTGACATCACAGCAGCCACTGTGGAGAGCGCTTGGAAACTCTTTCTTCTATGCGATACTCACAACAGTGATCTGCCTGCTGGTA
>CAVFJK010000212.1:13766-20912 GCA_963622815.1 Ruminococcus bicirculans (ex Wegman et al. 2014) | reverse complement strand
AATGCAGCCATCCGGCACTGTCAGTTCCGGGAATTCTTTCTGAAGCTTCCCGCCGGTTCCATAAATATTCAGAATCGGGATGATCACCGTATCTTTCCCTGCGATCTTGCGGATCACCGGAACTGTTTCTTCCATAGAATACCCTTTAACGCAGACCAGAATCACATCCGGGGTTTCGCTGTATTCTTCTGCCATGCACGCTTTTACAGGAATCATTTCTCTCTCATGATCCCACAGACGCTCCATTCCGAGACCGTTCTTTTTCATCATTTCAAGATGTTTTCCTCTGGCAATCAGCGTAACATCTTTTCCTGCTTTTGTCATAAAAAAACCAAGACTGCCGCCGGTTCCCCCGGCACCGATAATTACATATTTCATAGCACAGTTCGCTCCTTTTTCTTAAAGAATCAGCTCCCCATATCTGAGGAGCTGGATAATTCATTCGATTATTATGATACCTATGGATTGTTTCGTACTCTGCACTCTCACACTCCAGCTTTCGCGCAAATGGTTTCCAGGCAGCATCGGTCGCAGTATGGCTTCGTTCTGGCCGTGCAGACCTCCCGTCCATGGTACACAAGGCGATGACAGAAATCACTGCCCTCTTCCGGCGGAATAATCTTCCATAAAGCCATCTCCACTTTCTTCGGCTCCTTGATCCCGTCCACAAGTCCGATACGGTTACACAAACGAATGCAATGCGTATCCGTAACGATCGCCGGCTTTCCAAAAACATCACCCATAATCAGATTGGCACTCTTACGTCCCACTCCCGGAAGTTTCAGAAGTTCTTCAAACGTTGTCGGAATATTGTCTGCATACTGTTCATGAAGGATTCTCATACATGCACTGATATCGCGTGCCTTACTCTTACCAAGGCCGCACGGACGGACGATTGCTTCAATCTCCTCCGGCTCTGCTGCCGCCAGTGACGCCACATCCGGATACTTCGCATAGAGATCTTCCACCACAACATTTACCCTCGCATCCGTACACTGTGCTGCCAGGCGCACACTCACAAGTAGTTTCCATGCCTGGTCATAATCCAGTGTACAGCCTGCATCCGGATATTCTTTTTTCAGTCGGTCGATCACTTCCAGTGCCAGTTCTTCTTTCGTCATTACGCTCTGTTTCTCCGTTATCAGATAGTTCCGAAAATACGGTCACCTGCATCGCCAAGTCCCGGGCAGATGTAAGCATTTTCGTTCAGTTCACGATCCAGATGTCCTACATAGATCTGTACATCCGGATGTTCTTTATGAAGTCTTTCCAGACCTTCCGGTGCTGCGATAACAAACATACATTTAATGTTCTTTCCGCCGTGCTGCTTGATCATTCTGACAGCATCTACTGCCGAGCCGCCGGTTGCAAGCATCGGGTCTGTAAGTACGATGAGTCTCTGCTCGATTGGATCCGGAAGTTTACAGTAATATTCGTGCGGCTCATGTGTTACCGGATCTCTGTAAAGTCCGATGTGACCGATCTTTGCAGACGGAACCAGAGTTGTGATACCATTTACCATACCAAGACCTGCACGAAGTACCGGAACAACTGCCAGTTTCTTTCCTGCGATCATTGGGGATTTACATTTTTCAATAGGAGTCTCGATATCCACATCCTCCAGCGGAAGATCTCTCAGCGCTTCATATCCCATAAGAACTGCGATCTCCTCGATCAGTTTACGGAACTCGTTTGTTCCTGTATTTTTGTTACGAAGCATAGAAATTTTGTGCTGGATCAGCGGATGGTCCATAATAAATACGTTCTCCATAATTTCCTCCATTATCATTATCTTTAGAATCTGCTGCCCACTCTATCTCAGCAGTATTGTAGCTATGCTGATTATACCTTATTTCTTTTCCATTGACAACTCCCGCCGAAATGATACACTGAAATTAATAATTTGAAAATCATGTTTTAAGATAATTATTTACTGATTTCGGAAGGAGCATTCCATATGAACAGCTTTGAGGAAAAATTTGAATCCAGCGGACAGGAATCTCTCCGGCTTGCCATTGCATTACAGCGTTTTACCGAGATTTCAGATCCTGCATGGAAAGAAAAATATCAGCGTTATCTGTCCCTGCGTTTTCGTCCTGCCATGCATGAGCTTATCTCTCAGGGCGACCTCTTTCGGATTCAGAAACTCTGCTGCTTTGCATCTGTCACCGAATCCGCGCTCGATACCTTTATTGACGATGCAGTACAGCATAAGCAGGAAGAAATCCTTGCTTTTCTCCTCGAATTTAAACAGGAACATTTCGGATTTCATGACCGTGAATTTACGCTGTAATACTGCCTGACATTCTCAGATGTAATTATGTAGTTTTATATTATGACCTGAAACGGAGATTTTTATGAACCAGACATTTGCGCCGGAGTCTGCCGTGCTTTATCAGAAGATCTGGGATCTCACACGAGATCAGCTTTCAATCAAATATCCTTTTTTTCGCAGACTTCTGTATAATTTTTCTTTTCAGGAATCTGATGAGACTGCCACTGCCGGTACCGATGGCAGTACGATTTATTTCTGTCCGGATTTTCTGATAAAATGTTTTAAGACCAAACCGGATGCTCTCGAAGATCTGTTTCTGCACATGCTGTATCATTGTCTGTTTCTGCACCTGATTCTGGAAGAACCTTCTGATACACCATCCGGTACAAAATTATGGAAACAGGCCTGCGATCTTTCTGTCCAACGACTGATTTCCAATGAAAAGAAAGAATATCGCCCTGCCGTGATCTGTCAGGAGCTTCTCCGTGCACGACAGGAAATTTCTGTGCAAACCGGGCAGTCACATATAGAATCGCCTCTTCCAGAATCCATTACTGAAAGCTTTACAGATGACCACCAATTCTGGAAAAGAGCAGATAAACAGGCTCTTCTTGAGGAGATGAAAAAGCTCTGGAACAACAGCCAGGGTACAGGCGGCCTCGGTCTCTATGGCTCTGACGGCCTCGGCAGCGCACCCGGAAACCTGACCGAAGAGATCATGCTCCGTGAAAAACATCGATACGATTTTCATCGTTTTCTGAAACGTTTTGCCGTTCACCGTGAGGAACTTCATACCGATACAGAAAGTTTTGACTACATTCCTTATGTCTACGGACTGGAACACTACGGAAACATGCCTCTGATCGAGCATCTGGAATATCAGGAAATGAACCGGATGGAAGAGCTTGTGATTGCTATTGATACTTCCGGTTCCTGCTCCGCTGATACCGTACGACGTTTCATGGAAGAAACCTATGGTATTCTCAGTAATCATGAGAATTTTTTCCGTAAAATGAATCTCTATGTCATCCAGTGTGACAGTTTTATCCAAAATGTCATGCATGTCACCTGTGAAGATGACTGGAAGGATTATCTGAAACATCTTGTTATCCACGGGCGTGGCGGCACAGACTTCCGTCCCGTATTTGAATATGTGGAAAAGCTGCGGTCTACCGGAGCTCTCCGTAATCTGAAAGGACTTTTATATTTTACTGACGGTGATGGCATTTATCCTGAGAAACCGACTGATTACCAGACTGCCTTTATCTTTTATCGTGAAAAGGACCTTCACCAGAAGGTTCCGGTCTGGGCTTATAAGCTGTACATGGATGAAAAACAGTGACACAGAAAGGACGTTATAATTTCTTATGAATATCAAAGAAGCAAAACAGGAACTTCTTCATACAATACAGATTTATACAAGAAAAGACGCTAAGGGGCGCTATCTCATGCCGTCTGTCCGTCAGCGTCCGATTCTTCTGATCGGGCCTCCGGGTATCGGAAAGACCGCAATCATGGAACAGGCCGCCAGTGAATGCGGCATCGGGCTTGTCTCTTATACGATCACACATCATACCCGTCAGAGTGCTGTCGGACTCCCTGTCATTGTAAAAAAGAATTTTCAGGGGAAAGAATATTCTGTAACGGAATATACGATGAGCGAGATCATCGCTTCTGTCTATGAAAAGATTGAGCAGACCTGCTGTAAAGAGGGCATTCTTTTTATCGATGAAATCAATTGTGTATCTGAAACCCTGGTTCCTACCATGCTGCAATTTCTTCAGAATAAAACCTTCGGCACGCATCCAGTTCCGTCAGGATGGGTGATCGTTGCCGCCGGAAACCCGGTAGAATATAATAAATCCGCCCGGGAATTCGATATCGTCACCTTGGACCGTGTAAAGCGCATCGATGTAGACCCGGACCTTGATGTATGGAAAGAATATGCCCGCGCAAAAGGGCTGCATCCTTCCGTTCTCTCTTATCTGAGTCTGAAAAAAGAACATTTTTATCATATTGAAAATACCGCAGACCGGACCTGTTTTGTCACTGCACGTGGATGGGAAGATCTGTCTTCGATCCTGTATGGATATGAGGAAATGGCATTTACTCCGGACGAAAATCTGATCCGTCAGTATCTGCAGGATGAAGATATTACGCGAAATTTTGCCGCTTATTACCAGCTCTATGCAAAATATCGTCAGGACTACCGCATCGCAGAACTGCTTTCCGGCTCCCTTGAAGAATCAGATATACAGCCTCTCTGCACACTGGCATCAAAAGCTCCGTCTGATGAACGTCTGACTGTTGCCGGTCTTCTTCTGGACGGATGGAATACCTGTTTTCTGAGCTTCCACGAAGAAGATCTTTTTGCGGTCGCTCTGCAGGATACACTTAAACAGGCAAAACTCGCTCTTCTCCAGGGAAATTCTCTGGCTGATTTTGCGGAACAGTATCGGAATTCCTTAAAGATCAGACAGGAAAACCATTTACTTAATAATACGGAAGCCGACCGGAATGAACGTATCGCAAAAGTTCTGGAACACTGTCTCTCCGAGGTACAGAAAAACCGAATTTCTGATACGCAGGACATCATTGGAGTTCTTGTACAGGCTATGAATGATACTGCAAAAGTGCGCCGACAGGCTGCTTCTGAGACTTCTCTTGCATTAAAAAAAGGCTTCTCCTTTGCAGAAAAAGCCTTTGGTGACGGACCGGAAATCCTCTTTTTGATCTCTGATCTCAGTCATGATCCGAATGCCGTATCCTTTATACGGAATTTTGGATGTGAAGAATATTTTCGTTTTAATAAAAAGCTGAAATTCCAGGAAGAACGCGAAACTCTTCTTCAGGAAATTGATTCAATGATGTCTACCGACTGAAACCGCCCTGTACGTTTCTGCGGTAGCCGCCATTCTGACGTTCCAGCATCTCACGGAACTGCGTTGCATACATACCAAAGGACATTGCCATGCAGACTGCGCATGCCCCGATCAGAACATTACATGTAGAATACGGAATTCTCGGACCTACCAGCAGGTTCAGTACCACTACATAGGTAACAACTGTATTAAGCTTTCCATGCCACTGTACTTCGATCGTTTCTTTCGTCTCCATCAGGACTTTCCATCCGGTGACTGTCATGTAGCATTCTTTTATCACAAACAGAATCAGTACCAGCTTTGCAAGCGGATATCTCGGAACCAGATAGGCAAGCATGACACCCTGCATGGCTTTATCTGCCACAGGATCCAGGATACGGCCAACCCGGCTGACACTGTCAAACGATCTTGCGATCTGGCCATCCAGTACATCCGTAGCCGCTGCCGCAACGATGATCAGTGCAAGAACGGTACGATATTCTCCTACTCCGTATCTCTCAAAAATACCAAGGAATACGATTGCAAGACACAGGCGAAGCGCACTGAGCAGATTCGGAACCGTACAGATCTCCTTACGCGTAAACACCTCGGACAGTCTCTTCTGTCTTGCAGGAATCACTTTATAAAACAGCTGATAGCACAGGATATTTAAGATCAGTGCTGTCATAACATCTTCTACACTGTGCTGTTTCAGGAACATCGTGGACAATACGATGGATACTGTAAGCACGATCTGACCTGCTGTAAATACTTTATTCTTCCGGCAGCGTTCATTCTGATACAGAGCAATACAGCTCGCTGTTGCATTAAACACATGCATGCTCGGGAAGATATTCGTCGGTGTATCAATCTTATACAAAAAACGGATCGCACTGATAAACACGCTGTCACCGGCTGCACTTAAATCCGTTCTCAGCTGCTGTCCGTTCGGATATACATAAGAAATCAAAAGGAACAGCGTCATACCGACACCAAGCGTTCCCAGATACTGGTAATATTCTTTTTTACTCGGACAGGATACTGCAAAATAGATCACTGTACCGATCAGGAAAAAGTACCAGAGTACATATGGAATAATAAAATACGGGCAAAACGGAATCTTGTCATCTGCTAACGAATGAATAATATGTATTTTTACATCGCTCTGCTCCATCAGCATAAAAGAGACCATATAAAAGATTCCATATACGGGTATGATCCATAAATGCTTTGATTGCTTCAGATAATTCAAAATATCACCTTTCCATCCTTTCGACTGTTATTGGATTTCAGATTTACTGTAGCTTATGATAGCCCTATCTTACCAAATAATCAATGCACAAAATGCCGAAAATGCCCGGTTTTACAAAAATTTCATAGTTGTTTTAGTTTAATTTAAAAAAGGAAGCGTCTTTATGCTACGCTTCCTCTTCTTTTCCGGTCGTCATTCCTGCAGACCTGCTGGAATTCTCTTAATTTTGCTTTTGCCTCAGGGCTTAGATTCTGAGGAACCTGAATCCGGATCGTTACGTACTGATCACCATGAACAGACGGGTTCTTCATAGAAACGATACCCTTACCTCTCAGACGGATCTTTCTTCCGGTCTGTGCACCCTCCGGGATTCGGCAGATCACATCGCCATACAGTGTGGAGACTTTCGCTTCACCGCCGAAAACTGCTGTTGTAAACGGAATCTCTGTCGTTGTATAGACATCCATTCCTTTTCGCTCATATCCTGCCTTCGGCTGAATATTTACTTTCAGAAGAAGGTCTCCGGCAGCTCCTCCGTTATATCCAGGATGTCCTTTACCTTTCAGACGGATGCTCTTTCCATCTTCAATACCTGCCGGAACATGTACCTGCAGTGTCTGTGTACCATTTCCATTCGAATCGGAAAGACGGATCATCTTATCGCATCCAAATGCCGCATCTTCAAAACTGATACTTACTTCGGACTGCAGGTCACTGCCTTTCATCTGTGCATTGGAACCAAAGCCACTGCCTCCGAA
>CAVFJK010000212.1:0-13689 GCA_963622815.1 Ruminococcus bicirculans (ex Wegman et al. 2014) | reverse complement strand
TGCCATGGAATCCCTGGCTGTTAAATCCGCTGCTCTGGCTGCCACTCTTACCATGGAACATATTTCCGAAGATATCTCCAAAAATATCTCCCATATCGCCCATGTTTCCATTCTCGAAATGGTACTCACGATAGCCACTGCCGCCCTGGCCTCCAAAACCACCAAAGCCACCGTGGAAGCCGCCGCCATTTGCTCCACCGGCTCCGTACGGGTTACCGCCTTCTTCAAATGCTGCAAATCCATACTGGTCATATAATTTCTTCTTTTCTGTATCACTTAATACGTTATAAGCTTCTGTAACTTCTTTAAATTTCTGCTCAGCCAGCTTATCCCCCGGATTCATATCCGGATGATACTTCTTTGCAAGCTTCCTGTATGCACTCTTAATTGTCTTGGCGTCGGCATTTCTTCCGACTCCAAGAACCTCATAATAATCTCTCTTAGCCATAATGCCACCTCCGGTTATATTCGTTAAAGCATCCTCGCGGAGCGCTTTTTTGCTTTATTGGAACATTACGGAGTAATTTCCTGTAAAGCAAAAGAAGATGCGGTTATTATTCCGCATCCTCCGTCCACATCTTTGTTCTAGTTGTAATATAACACGTGTTTTATAGTATGTCAAGGCATCCACAAAATATTTTAGAAATAATCTGAAATATACGGGGTCTGCTGCTCGATTGCATCCTCCAGCATATCGATCGTCCATTCAGAAGCTTTTATCCGGCCGATCTTTGCCAGATATTCCGGACGTTTATATCCCATCAGCATGGTAGTCATTGTCTGGATATTGATCGTGTCTTCGCACGGCTCCATGATCCGCATGACCTGTCCATGGCCTTCTCTTGAGATCGTCAGATGGAAGTTACCCTGATTGCACTCCATGATCGGATCGACCAGACGGAATTTCCATTCACGATCAAGCACGCTTGGCTTAAACGGATACTTCTCGATAAAGGATACAAAATCAACGATCCTACCCATATAATATGGGGAAATGACTTCTTTTATGCTTGCATCTTCAAGAAGGAATGCCAGCGGCTCATCCGTATATGTATCGCCCTCTACCTGATTGATCATGGAAAAATGTGCTGCCACAAAATTCCACAGTCCGGTGCGGGCTTCTTCATTATTAAAGATCATATCTTTAATATGGAATACTTCTTTTGCAATCCAGTAGATCACATAACCATCCGGCTCGTTTTTCTCGTTATAATATACCGCTGCCATAATATCATCAGAATCCCACAGCCAGTACTCGTTCCACGCAAGATCATCACGAAGGATCGCGCCGTGCGTGCGCATTGCATAACGTCTGTATGTTTCCTTCAGCTCCTCGCCCTCAGTATCTACACGACGAACATCACCAGGTACCTGATGGTTCTTCGGAAGCTGATAATCCTTAATTTCGTAGGAAATCTTATCGGAAATGATTTCCCAGCCCTTGCGTCTGTAATATGGTATCGAATACGGATAAAGATAACAGATATCCTGTCCGCGATCTTTCATATTCTTGAGTGCCTGCTCCAGAAGCTTATGCATCAGTCCCATATTCGAATATTCCGGATAAGTACCAACACCGGTCAAGCCGCCCATTGCATATGTCTGTCCGAAGATTCTTGCATGCATCGGATAGACTGCGACCTGGGATACCAGGGTGTCGTTATCAAACCAGCCAATAACATCTGCTTTTTCCATGGTCGGAAATTTTGCACGGATAATTTCTCTCTCCTGCCAGCCTATGGAGCTCAGCTCCTGTTCGGTTACCTGAAATACATAACGGAGAAGTGCATTGTACTGCTCCATGTATTCGCTGCCTACGGGTTTCATTTTGAGATTCTTTTTGTTATTCATAAGTCCTTTCCCTTTAATCAGTAAGTCCCACCCCTCATAAAGAGAGATGGGACTTGTGTTTAAAACTCAGGCTCTATAAGCCCGTATGTGTTTCCTTTACGTTTGTACACTACATTGACCTGTTCGGTCTCTGCATTATAGAATACAAAGAAGTTATGTCCCAGAAGTTCCATCTGTACACATGCATCTTCCGGATACATCGGTTTGATTCCGAACTTCTTAGTACGGATGATCTTAACATCTTCATCCTCTTCATATTCTTTATCCAGATATTCTTTCTGGAAGTTGGCTGCTGCCTGCTGTTTGTCTACTATTTTATTTTTGTATTTACGAAGCTGACGTTCGATGACTTCTTCTACCAGGTCAATGGATACATACATATCGTTACTTACCTGTTCGGATCTGATGATATTTCCTTTCATCGGGATCGTTACTTCGATTTTCTGTCTTTCTTTCTCGACACTTAATGTTACGATAACTTCTGTGTCTGGAGTAAAATACCGTTCCAGTTTACCAAGTTTGTCCTCTACTGCGTTCTTAAGTCCCTGGGAAACTGTGATGTTCTTTCCACTAATAATAAATTTCATAGTCCCATCCCCTTTGCTGTTTATTTTGGATGATATTTTTATAAACAACAGGTTTGCTGTTTATGCATCCATTATAACACACTCTCGCGAATTTTAACACAACTTTACAAAAAATTTATATAAATTCTGACGAAAGTTTTGTGAACAGCCTCATTATTTATTATTGGTATATTATTCCACTCCGGTTATACGCATCTGCAGACTTCTGTTCGCGGAATCTTCTTCTGATTCCGGGCTGACAAGTAACTCTGAAGCTTTTTTCGGTGTCACACAGTACAGACCGATTCCGCTTCCCGCCGGTGCATCACTGGTGAGTTCCAGCTGGTAAGTCTTTCCGGATTCTACTGTTACCGAATGTTTCAGGAAAGAATACAAAGCCGTATTTTCTTTCAGGCCATACGTATCTGTCTCACGCTCGTAAAGAACTTCTCCGGATTCTTTCTCGCGAAGAACGATCTTCAGGCTGTGCAGATCCATACCGGACTGTGCATAGACACGGAGCTGAATATCAGACAGCGTATTTCCGTCTGCCACAAATTCCTGTACTACCGGCTGATTCTCTTCCAGCATGACAACATTTTCCATTTCCATGTTCTGACGGCTGTTGTCCGTAAACACGATCTTGCCCTGGAAAACACCTGCTACACATACAGAGAGCGGAAACACAAATGCTGCCACGCCAAACAGGAATGCCGCACGAATCTGCCATACCAGACCTTTTGAAATTATATTGCCTTTTTTCTTATGGTAACGCGGATGTCCAAATACCGTATACAGAAGAAGTACTACCCACATTGCGGTACAGAGCAGCTCCTGATCGTGGAATTTATAAAGATCCCACATGCGTACTGCAAAAGCACGGTCTCCGATCAGATATTTCAGGAAACCGCCGTTTACTACGGTCTCATTGATCATGCTCTGGCTGCAGAAAATATACAGACCGAGCATAAAGACACTTGTGAGCATCAACATCAGATTTCCATTCTCATTCATAAAGATATTCAGAACCAGGAACGGCACCATCAAAAGTACCCACTGCGGATTCCAGCTGGAAAAACCAAACAGTGCAAAGCTTACTGCCACGCAGAAAAAGACTGCCCAGGATGCCAGAGTCTCTTCCTCTTCTACTTTTTTCTGATAAGCCCACACCAGTACAAAAGCTGCCACTGCTGCCATCAGATTGATTCCACTGAAGAATCCAGGTGTAAAAGATTTCTGTACAGATTCCAGTGCTCCAAATCCAAATACACATCTCTGGAATGCCGGTGAGCTCCAGTTCGGCAGAATCTCCACTGCAAGAGGAATCACCATAATGACCGCATAACGGATCAGGTTTCGGATCTTCTTCTCTTTCAGCAGAAGCAGCGCCGCAAAATAGACAACCGCCTGGTATTTAAATGTTGCCGCCACACCAAAAGCCAGTGCAAACTGCCACATTCTTCCACGAAGGAACAGATACAGTCCAAGTACCATGAAGAACACGGTAAAAATATCATACTGGCTGAAAATGAACTGGCTGAATACTCCCATCGGGAATACCAGAAATGCAAATTTACAGAGAAGAGATTTTTTCTCTCCAAATCCCATTTCTTTTCCAGTCTTATAGATCAGATGCGCTGTCACAAAATAGATAATGACCGGAAGAAGCTTATACCACATGTTATTTACAAAACTGTTGGTAAGGATTGCTTCCGGCACATGTCCTGCCAGATAGAGCGGCAGATTCCAGATCGCATACGCGATAAATGTACTCGGCAGATAGTTTGCCCAATAGCCGCCGGACTGCTCGTAGCTTGCCTCATAAAAATCTGTAAAATGGTGATACATCAGGAAGGATCTGTTTCCGGTCAGACGGATGTCCCCGTATACGCAGGTGACAAAAAGTCCCGCCAGGATCAGAAGGCTTAAGATCCAGTCCAGTCTGCAGAGATCATTTCCGCTCCAGAATTTCATCGCTTTCCATTCTGCCTGTTTACGGCTTAAAAATCCCTGCTTCTTTACTGTATTACTTTTTGTATGTTTCATCTTCTCTCCCATATTTCTCATTCTTTCGAAGCTTCGGATGACTCTTCGTCCTCTTCGAAATTCAGTCTCTCCTCCTCCACAACAAGCGGCCGGTCAAGAACTCTTGTATTGATACTTAAGACATATTCCCCAAGGAATCCGATAAAGAACAGCTGCAGTGATCCGAGGAAAAACATTCCGATCACCATCGGTGCAACACCTGCGGAGAATCGATCCCAGTACATCAGTTTCAGAACGAGATAAACGATTGCCGCAACCATACTTAAACCGCCAATGATAAATCCGGCAAAGGTTGCCAGTCTCATGACTACTTTCGAGTAAGAAGTAATACCGATCATTGCATAATCATACAGACTGTAGAAATTATTTTTGCTCTTTCCCGCACGACGCTTCGGCTGTGTATACTCGATTGCCTTATAATCAAAACCAAGTTCTGCAATGATGCCACGAAGGTACGGCATCGGATCGTGAAGGTCACGGACAACATCTACAAATTTCTTATCGTATAATCCGAAACCTGTGAACTGGTCGATATGGTCAATATCCGTGATCTTGTTTATCATCTTATAGTAACAGGAACGAATCCAGTACATACCCTTGCGTTCCTTACTGGAACTCTTAACGCCAATAACGATCTTCGTTCCTTTTTCCCATTCACGTACAAATTTCGGAATCATATCCACCGGATCCTGAAAATCCGCACACATACGGACAACACAGTCTCCGTAAGCCTGTTTCATTCCATAGACCGGTGAACGGGCCTGTCCGAAATTCTTCGCATTAAAGATTGCCTTGATCTTTTTGTTATTGGCACATAAACCCCGAAGGAGTGCCTGTGTATTATCTTTTGAGTGATTATCAATAAACAGAATCTCATAATCATATTCACTGAGATCCCGCTCCATGACTTCGCTCACCGCTTTTGCAAGAGGCACTACATTTGCCTCTTCGTTGTAGGTGGGAATTACCACCGAAATCTTCTTCCTCATTTTATCTCTCCTGTGCCCTGACTCTTAAGCCAGGCAATTGTTTCCCTGATTCCTTCTTCAAATGTATACTCCGGTGTAAATCCGGTATCTGCATACAGATTTTCTGTATCTGCACAGAGATTCATGACTGCACCTGACGGATAAGGTCTCGCTCCGATTCCCGGCGCTTCCACGCCTGTGATCTCTGCCATCTTTAAAATGTAATCGCGAAGTGGTCTTGCCTTCCCGCTTCCCACGCAGTACACAGCCCCGTCTCTGCCTTTTTCACCGATCAGATAATAAGCTCTTCCGGCATCTTTACTGTACAGATAATCCCATCGCTGCATGGCCGGAGTGAATTCTGTCGGCTCGCCCCGCAGCATTTTGCGGAGCCCGGAGGCGATCATCGTTGTCTCTTTTTCATAGATTCCATATACGCTGAAAATACGTGGCCAGATACATTCCATTCCCAGCTCCCGGCACAGCATTCCTGCCAGATGTCCGGATGCCAGCTTGCTTGCTCCGTACGGAGTCGTCGGATTCGTCGGACTGTCCGGAGATATTTTCTCCACATTCATCGGACCGTATTCTGCCTGAGAACCGGCACCGATAAAACGCTTGCAGCCCAGTGCATGGGCCGTCCGTACAGCAGCCAACGTATATGAAATATTCCGGCTCTGCAGTTCCGTGCTTCGATTACGGTTTTCTCCCGTATTTCCCCAGGCGATATGATAGAATGTATCGCATTTCTCCGGGATAAGCTTCGGAAGCTGCTCCAGAGTTTCCAGACTACTGTCTATTAAATGTACCAGACTACTGTCCGGCAGACGGTCCTGTTTTCCGGAAGACTTACGCACAACTGCATACACTTCAATATTATTTTTTACACATTCTTCGATCAGAGCCGTACCGATCATACTGGTGGCTCCTGTCACAATGATTCGTTTCATTCTGTCTCCATACATTACAACATTTTCTCTGGGAGTGGAATATGCATGTTTGCTTCCAGTTCCTCTCTTTCAAGGAACGGATACATGTCTTCGAGTGGTGCGGAGATCATACTTCCGTCCAGGAGTTTCTTTGCTGAGGTCTTTGGCTCTGTCTTCTGAAGTTTTGTCACAAATACCTCACAGACAAAAGCTCCCTCTGCATCCAGTGCTTCCTGAATGGCTGCCGGAAGGTCTTCTGCTGTATGAACTGCACAGTAAGGAAATCCATACGCCGGTATCAGTTTCGCGAGATCCGGAAAGCTTAAATCCATGCTCTCTTCACCCACTCCGACAAGCGGCGGCTTGAAATAGCTCTGCTGCGTCTGCCGAATGGAATGGTAGCCCTGATTATTGATCACAAATAATTTTACCGGCAAACGATTCTGTCGGATTGTCTGCATTTCCTGAATATTCATCTGCAGACTGCCTTCACCGGTCACACAGACCACTGGTTTATCCGGCTGTGCCACTGCGATTCCGGTCGCTGCCGGAAGGCAGAATCCCATCGATGCCGTATTCGGGTTTGTGATAAAACGCTGCCCCTTCTTAATACGAAAAGCCTGACTTCCCGCAACACGGGAAGTTCCCACACTGACCATAATGTTCTGGTCTTCTTTCATGGCTTTTGACAGTTCTTCATAAAATGCATAGATATTGGTGCAGTTTTCTTCTATTGTTTCATAATGTTTCGCAGTCACGACCGGATATTTTTTTCTCCAGCTTCGGCACTGCTCACGCCAGTCTTCTCCTTTAAATAAAGGATGTTCTTCATCTGCACCTCTTTCGGATGCTTCTGCCAGAAGTTTCTGGATCAGATCTTTCGCATCCCCGACAACCGGAAGGCTGACATGAAGATTCGGCTTTTTCAGTTCATTTTCATCAATATCATTCAGAATCGTGAAGCTCTCTCGTGCCCAGTCCTGATACTGAAATCCGGTCTGGCTGAATCCCTGACGGTTTCCAATAGAAAGAAGGACATCACTGTTCTGCAGGGCAAAATTGCCCGGTCTTGTTCCGGTTCCGCCGCTTCTGCCTACATAATATGGATGATCAGATTCAATCGCATCCACACTGCTCATTCCGGTCACGACCGGAACACCGAGAACATTCACCAGTTTATGAAATTCTTCAATCGCACCTGCAAGGCGCACGCCATTTCCAGGTGAGAACACCGGACGCTGGCTTTTCTCAATTCTATCCAGAATTTCTGTAATGATCTCGTCCGAAATTTCAGCCGGTTTCTGCTCTGGATTTTCCGCCGGATCATAAGCCCTTAAGCCATCTGTCTCGACAGTTGCTCCCTGTACATCAAGCGGAATATCGAGCCATACCGGTCCCGGTCTGCCTGTTATCGCCATGTAGAAGGCTTTTTCCAGACAATAACGGATATCTTCCGGATGAATCACCATCTCTGCATATTTTGTGATAGATGACACCACCGGAACGATGTTGCACTCCTGTACACCCATGCTTCGAAGCGGAAGTCCGCTTGCCGGAACAGTTGTCGCATAACGTGCCTGCCCGGAAAAGATCAGCATCGGGATTGAATCCATCCATCCACCGAGTACACCTGTGATCGCATTGGTCGCTCCCGGGCCTGTCGTTACACAGACAGCTGCTATACGATTATCCATACGGGCGTAAGCTTCCGCCGCCATCGCACACGCCTGTTCATGGTGCTGATAGGTACAATGCAGTTTTTTATGATGGCCGAAGGAGTCATTCATGTGCATGGCTCCGCCGCCCGTTACTGTAAATACATCACGGATGCCCCCCTCGGCAATGCGGTCCGCAATATAATCAGATACTTTCTGTTTCATTTTACTCTTTCCTTCATTAAATACTTATGGTATCAGATATAATCCGGGCATTTCTGCTCGCACACCAGTCTCTTACCGGAAGCCTCAATCGGAATCTCATCCACATATTCCACATCGATCTGCGCTTCCTCACCCAGATATTTCCGATAGGAACCAACGACTTCTGCTTCATTGATCTTATCTCGGTCAGCATTCAGGATCAGCTGATAACGCTTCTTTTCCCACTGAATACATTTCGCCTGATGCACGATGCCTTCCAGATTGATCAGTACATTCATAAAGACATGAATGGAAAGCGGCTCGCCTGCACAGTTATACATCATGGAGCCTCTGCGTCCATAGATTTCTGTAAAATAACCGTGTTTACGGCCTTTTTCGTCGATCACTTCCTGATAGATTCCGGTATCTCCTGTGTCATAGCGGATCATCGGAAACGCTTTATTATAAAAATCAGTTACGACGATTCTTCCGAGTTCGCCCGGCTTCACCGGCTCATCAGAATCAAGACTTAACATTTCAAAATAGAAATTATAAAGATCGGCTGTATAGCGGTCTTCTTCATTGACCTGGCATGCAAGGAAACCATTCTCATTGTTTCCATAAGAACGGACCGGATAGAAACCAAAGATTTCTTTTACCAGTTCATATGTTGCATCCGGAAGTGCTTCTCCCATCGCAAATACCATCTCGACATCCCATTTGCTGATATCGACTTTTTTACGTTTCAGGTAATTCGATAATACGGTCAGCGCACTGGAATATACGACCAGTACCTGAATCTTTTCTCTGCGGATCTTCTCGCAGATTTCTGCAAGTGCCTCATCGCCCATGTTGGAAATGTCAATCATGATCAGATTGTTTTTAAATGATTTCCATTTTGAGATCACGTTTTTTCCCGGAATCCATACACGGAACTCTCCACGCTTCATTCCCATGCGGAAGCCATTCAGCTCCATAAAAGAAATAAAGTTCATATTCACGCGGTTCATCTTATCCCCATCGCAAAGTACGGTAAAAGGCGCTCCTGTAGAACCACTGGTGCTCAGACGGAACAGGCTGTCTTTTTTATCCTGATAGTCGTCACAGAGAATACGGTCTTTATTCTGATTATATTCCATCTTGGTCATGACCGGAAATTCTGTGATGTCTTTTGCATCCTGGTAATCTTTATAATAAGCAGAGTGTTTTTTCGCATAATCCAGAAGTTTCTCGACACGACGCTGTACGTACTCTTCTGTGATTCCCTCCATGATCTCATGCTTATTGACTTTCTTTATCTTATCCAGCTTTCCGCCCTGCATTTTATCGAGGGCATTAAAAGCAGTCCTTCTTAAAATTTCTCCTGCCTGCATGTTTCTATTTTCCCTTTCTATACGTCATCTGGCCATCCCACATGTAACTACAGACTTTCTGTTTTATATCTGCCAGATCATTTTCCTGCTTTTATAAGTCCGAGCAGGATGACGGCCGCCACACGGATCGCATTTGCAATCAGTACAGCCTCGGCAAATCCCATTATGCCACCGCTTCCGGTGAAAAGCAACACGAGTGCCACGATCACTACCAGATGAAAGATCTGGAGAAGCAGCTGCCATTTTTCTTCTGTAAATGTCAGTACCACAATAAACAGGTATGCAGAAAGCACACCAAGGATCTGACTTAAGTTTACGACTGTGATCATTCCTTTTACAGAATCATACAGATCACCGTAGAATAATTTCACGAAGATCGGCGTTCCAATCTGTGCACAGATAAAGAATACAAAGCTCACACTAATTCCGATACCGGTAAACATCATAAACTGCTTCCGGTTTATCCTCTCCTGCTTACGTGTCAGATAAGAAATGATGATCGTGTTGACCGGGGCCACCAGAAGCACCAGTGTTTTTCCAATCAGGGAAGTTACGTAATACTGTGTGACTGCCAGATGACCAATCAGGTTTTCCAGCACAAGGCGGTCAATGTTCAGTGTCAGGTTCGTGATCAGGTAAGAAAATACCAGAAATCCGCCACGCTGAAAAGCCTTTCCAAACCATCTGCTTCGGTCAAAAAATCTTCGGAACACGGTTCCTGTTGCTGCAAGATAAATGATCGCAGCCGCTTCACCGGTGATAAACACCAGAAACCAGTTCTTTGTGAGCAGATACAGCCCAAATCCTGCCACATAGCCCACGGTCAGAACAGTATAATATATGAAGTATTTCTGATAATTCAGATTCAGTCGATACTCTACATCTCCGTAATAACGAAAAATCGTTGTCATCAGGAGGATGATTGTCCAGAGAATTACCATCGGTGTTGTCATGGACGACTTCGCTACAACAAGTGCCACGACTGTGCCCACTCCACCGAATAACAGAAGGAGGATATTATAATCTCCGTTTGACACATCGTAATCTCTTCGGACAACAAGGCGGCTGGTATTTAACGCCTGCCCGACAGACGGACAGAGGATTGCAACCAGCCCCATAAGATACAGGAGTTCACCAAGCTGGTCGCTGCCCATGATGCGGTTCAGCAGAGGATATACAAGAACCTGCAGAACCCCGTTCATCAGCAGTGCACCGCCTATGGTGTACGCTGTATTTGATACAATTCGTTTTTGATTTGTTTTCGCTGCCAAAAAACAGCCTCCTTAATCATTCTGTCGTTGAGACTTATTTCTTCTTATGCCTCATCGCTCCATTTTATTTCTTCTTATATTTCTCACAGCGGTTTTCGAAGGATTTTCGCTTGCCTGAATTTAAGACCGGAATCTCATCTACATATTCCACTGTAATCTCTGCCTCTTCGCCAAAATAAGGACTGATAAAATCAAGGATTGCTTTTTCATCGATCTCATCTTTGTTTCCATTCAGCCAGAGCGTATACTTCGTCACATCTTCCTGGATGAAGCGATACTGATTGATTCCCTTCGCCATGGAAAGGCCATTCAGAAGAACGAATGGGGATACGATCCTTCCCTTGCAGTCGTAGATCATATCGCCACGGCGGCCGTACAGTTCTTTCAGATACATTTTAAAACGACCGTTCTTTTCTTTTCGCTCATACACAGCAAGATCTCCGTTATCATAGCGGATCAGCGGAATCGCATAGTTGTAAAGGTCTGTGATAACAATTCTTCCCAGTTCACCCGGTTCTGCCGGTTCGTCACTGTCAAGCTTCAGAATCTCATAATAATAGCTTTCGCTGTCAATATAATAACTCTCGTCCTCTTCTTTCTGGATTCCCATGATTCCGTTTTCTTCATTGGAATACCAGGATTTAACAGTACAGTTGAACTGGCGTTCCAGCTGTCTTCGAATCTCGCTCGGCATACTCTCAGAAATCGGCAGGATAGACCGCACGCAGAAATCAGACATATCAAGCTGATGTCTCTCGATAAACTGGCTGATCTCACCAAGCGCATTCGCATACCCGATCAGACATTTTACTTTTTTCTTTTGGATCACAGCGAGCATTTCTGCCAGTTTTTTATCATCCAGATTCGAGCAGTCCATCATGATCAGGTTTTCTGCCATGCGGGCAAGGCGACTTTTCTTTGCATGATCACCGACCCACATGCGAATAAAGGCTTCCTTCATTCCGATATAGTAACCGCCTGCAGTTCCAAGGAAAATGCTGGCTGCCGTGTTATGAAGGATTTTATTTTTATTCTGGATCATCGCAAACGGCGTTCCTGTGGAGCCGCTTGTATACATGATTCGATTATCAGACGCTTCTTTATACACGCTGGACTGGCATGCCTCGTAATTCTGACGGTAGGCATCTTTATTCATGACCGGCATTTCTGAAAGCGGTGTATCTTCGCTGTAATCTTTATAAAATTCAGTAGTGCGCACTGCATGCGCAATCAGCTTACGGATCTTTTCATCCGTCTTTTTTATAGAAGTTCCCTTACGGTAGCTTTCTTTTACTTCGTCATAATATTTACGGACAGTGCCGCCTTCCAGACGGTCTTTTGCCCAGAAACCGTACCAGCGCAGTTTCTCATCAAATCCCATTATTTTGCCTGCCTTCCTGCTTCTGCGATCACTTTTGCCATGTAATCAATCTTTTCATCAGTCATTCCCGGATATAAACCTACCCAGAAAGTATCCTTCATGATGCGGTCTGTATTCTCAAGAGAACCGGAGATACGATATCCCTTACCGGATGCACGCATCTGGTCAAAGCATGGGTGTTTTGTCAGGTTACCGGCAAACAGCATTCTTGTCTGGACTCCCTTACCTTCAATATAAGGTACGACTTTATTACGGTCCACGCCTTCTTTACAGGTCATAAGGAAACCAAACCAGCTCGGATCTGAGGACGGGCATGCTTCCGGCAGGATAAAGTATTTTTCACATCCCGCAAGTGCCGCACGCAGACGTGCATAATTATGTCTTCTGCGTTCTACAAAGCCTGGGAATTTCTCAAGCTGTGCACAGCCGATCGCAGCCTGCATCTCAGTTGCCTTAAGGTTGTATCCAAAATGAGAATATACATATTTATGATCATATCCGAGTGGAAGTTCGCCATACTGCTTGTCAAAACGATGACCGCAGAGGTTGTCTCTTCCGGACGGACAGCTACAGTCACGTCCCCAGTCACGAAGAGAGCGGACAATCTTATGAAGAAGCGGATTGTTGGTATAGACAGCACCACCCTCGCCCATGGTCATATGATGCGGCGGGTAGAAGCTGGAAGTTCCGATATCTCCGATCGTACCGGTAAGTTTCTTTTCACCGTTGATCTCATATTCAGAACCAAGTGCATCGCAGTTATCCTCGATCAGCCACAGATTGTGTTTCTCGCAGAATGCCTTAAGTGCCCCGAGGTCAAACGGATTTCCAAGGGTATGTGCCAGCATGACTGCTTTTGTCTTTGGAGAAACAGCGTCCTCAAGTCTTGTCACATCAATGTTATACTGCGGAATCGTCACATCCACAAATACCGGAACTGCACCATACTGAATCATCGGTGCCACTGTTGTCGGGAATCCGGCAGCTACGGTGATGACTTCATCTCCCGGAAGTACCTGACGATTGCCAAGAAGCGGGGATGTCAGTGCCATAAATGCAAGAAGGTTTGCGGAAGAACCGGAGTTTACGAGGGAACAGAAACGAACCCCAAGGTATTTTGCAAAGTTCTTCTCAAACTGATCTGCGTATCTTCCTGCGGTCAGCCAGAATTCCAGTGCACTGTCCACAAGATTCATCATCTCTTTAGAATCATATACACGGGACGCATACGGAATGCGGTCACCCTCCTGAAATGGTTTCTGCTGATTGTGGTATTTCTGACAGTAGTTGTCGACCATATCAAGGATCTGGTCTTTTGCCTGCTGCTCTGTCATATTTTCAAACATAATTTGTCTCCTCTGTATCGTTTATCTATTATTTATTATCTTTTTTCGATATCCTCAGTAAATTCACGAATCTGTCGTTTCATCACTTCATTGATATCC
>CAVFJK010000211.1:0-3615 GCA_963622815.1 Ruminococcus bicirculans (ex Wegman et al. 2014) | reverse complement strand
CCAGATTTAAATGTTATCCTTGCAGTTCCATTTTTCAATGCTTTAATCTTAAATTTATTTTCTCCTCTTTTAACCGGCTTTACTATCTTCGTATTACTCGATGAACATTTTACAGTTCCGGCACTTGAATCGAATGAGGCAGTCTCTGTACTTCCCTTCAGCATAATGATTTTAGTTGAAGTATTATTTGCTGCTTCTGCTGTCAGTGGCAATAACAGACAATTACAAAGACAGATAATACTGATAAACATTACAAATATTTTTTTTAAAGAACTTCTGCTCTTTTTCATACTAATTATCACTTTCTTCCTTCCTTATTATCTCTGCTGCGTTTTTGTAGATACTGTCTGCCGGAATGCAGCCTCTTACCGGTGAAAGCGGATAAATATTCGTATTTCTGCCGATCACGGTTCCCGGATTCAGGACAGATCCACAGCCAACTTCCACATGGTCACCAAGCATTGCACCAAATTTCTTAAGTCCTGTCTCAATCTTCTCGTCACCGTCTTTGACAACGACCAGTTTCTTATCTGATTTAACATTTGAGCAGATAGATCCTGCTCCCATATGAGATTTATATCCCAGAACAGAATCACCCACATAATTATAATGCGGAACCTGTACTTTATTAAAAATAACCACATTCTTAAGTTCTGTGGAATTTCCGACTACTGCGCCCTCTCCTACGATCGCATTTCCGCGGATAAATGCACAGTGACGAACCTCTGCATCTTTACCGATAATAGCCGGTCCATTGATAGATGCAGTCGGAGCTACTTTCGCTGATCTTGCGATCCATACATTTCCGTCACGGCACTCATACTCGAACGGGCTGAGTGTCGGACCCAGTTTCATAATAAACTCACTGATCTCCGGAAGGACCTCCCACGGATAAGTCTTACCTTCAAATAATTCTGCTGCGATCGTTTCGTTCAAATCCAGAAGATTTGCAATTGTAAAATCTTTTAACATGATTATGATTTTCCTCCTCGTCTGGAAGCTGTCTGCTTCGTTTTATAATTCACTGCTGCCGCATCAAAGAACTGCCTCAGTGCATACTGATAGTTACTCTGTTCGACCTGAGCTGTGCGCACACGTACAAAATGCTCCAGCTTATCCATATATTCCTGCGGAGTGATACTTCCCTCGGCTACATAAGTAAGCCCCTTTTCCCAGCTCGCCGTCAGTTCCGGATTCAGAAGCTGGCGAATCGAACAGTTTACCACATCAAAGATCATTTCTCCAAGAAGCGTCGGCGTGATCACCTGTGTTTTCTTATTCAGAGAAAGGTATTTAATAGAAACAAGTTTCTTAAGTATCTCTGCTCTCGTTGCACTGGTTCCGATTCCACTTCCCTTGATCTGTGCTCTCAGTTCTTCATCTTCGATCAGCTGACCGGCGTTTTCCATTGCCAGAATCATAGAACCGGAATTATAACGCTTCGGCGGAGAAGTTTCACCTTCTTTGATGTTCAGAGCATCTACGGTCAGTATATCATTCTTTTTCAGCCGATGCAACGCATCCAGAAGCTGTGCATCACAGGAAACATCTTCACTGTCTTCTTTTCCGGAATCCTGGAATTTCTCCGCTGCTGACTTTCTGGCGAAAGAATTTGTCGCATATTTCAGATACCCTTCTTCCTGAAGGACCTTAAAACTGGAGAAGAATTTTTCTTTCTGCATCTCTGTCACCAGACTGACTTTCTGATAGACTGCCGGCGGACAGAAGATACATAAAAACCTGCGCACGATCGTCTCATAAACCCTCTGCGAGGTCTGAGAAAGGCTGTTCAGGACGTTCAGCCCCTGGCCGGTCGGAATGATCGCATAATGGTCCGTAATCTGCTTGTCATTGACATATCGGGTCTTTGCAATTGTTTTATAAGAACTCATCTGCAGAATTTCTTCTGCCGCGTTATCAATTGCTGGATATCGACGAAGCCCGGAAATATTCTTATATATTTCCTTTGCAACTGCTGTAGACAGTACACGGGCATCGGTTCGTGGATAAGTAACCAGCTTTTTCTCATACAGTTCCTGTGTAATACGAAGTGTCTCATCCGGGCTGATCTTAAACAGCTTCGAGCAGACATTCTGAAGCTCCGCCAGGTTAAAGAGAAGCGGCGGATTCTTATTTTCTTTTTTACGTTCTATTTTTTCTACCCTGCAGGACAGTGGTTGTTCTGTCTCCAGCATCCGGATCAGTTCTTCGGCATGCTTCTTTTCTTTAAAACCATTTTCTTTATAAAGATACGGAGACTGGAAATATTTACTTCCTTCTACTGCCCTCCATTCTCCTTCGAAATGTTCCCCTTCCAGAGCAATACTGGAAAGAACACGATAAAACGGAGTCTTTACGAAAGAACGGATCTCACGTTCCCTGCGGACGACCATTCCAAGCACACAGGTCATGACTCTTCCTACGGAAATCGCCTGATATTTACTGTTCAGGTAATTAGAAACGCTGTTTCCATACCGGAGCGTAAGAACTCTGGAGAAATTAATTCCCATCAGATAGTCCTCTTTCGCGCGAAGGTATGCTGAATCCGCCAGATTATCATATGCCGACAGTTCCTTCGCTTCACGGATACCTCTGAGGATTTCTTCCTCCGTCTGGGAATCGATCCACACACGCCTCTGGTCTTTATCCTTTACGCCTGCCATCTGCGCCACCAGACGATAGATATATTCTCCCTCTCGCCCGGAGTCAGTGCACACATAAATCGTCTCTACATCCGGACGGTTCAGAAGCCCCTTAACAATGTTAAATTGTTTCTGCACCCCCGGAATGACTTCATACTTAAATTCACGCGGTAAAAAAGGCAGGGTATCCAGACTCCACCTTTTATACTTGATATCATATTTTTCAGGATAGCTCATAGTGACCAGGTGCCCTACACACCAGGTCACTACAGAATCTTCTGACTCCAGATAGCCATCCCGTCTCTGTCCGTTAATTTTTAATGCTTTCGCAAATTCCTGAGCAACACTTGGTTTCTCAGCTATGTATAAGGATTTACCCATATTATTTATCTGCACTCATCTTTCTGAGAGGCCATGCAAGAAGAACTGCACCGCCTACCATATTTCCCAAAGTGACGATCACCATACTCTTTACCATCGCTCCAATGGAGAGCCCCGGTACAAGGCAGGCTGCTGTCACAAAAACCCCCATATTTGCAATGCAGTGTTCGAATCCACTCATTACAAACGCTCCAATACACATAACGATCATCAAAAACTTTGCAGCTTCGTTTTTAAGCTTAATGCCACAAAGAACTCCCAGACATACAAAGAAGTTACATAAAACTGCACGGAAGAACATCTGCCCCACCGGAATCGCAAGTTTGTTTCCAATAAATCCGGCAAAATAATCTGCTGTTCCGGACGCGCCAGCCCATACAAAGATCAGGGAAAGAATCAGACATCCGATAAAGTTTCCGATATAGCTGACTATCCATACTTTAGCAGCATCTCCCCAGCTTATTTTCTTATCGTATGCGCCAAACGCCATAACCAGATTATTTCCGGTAAACAGTTCTCCTCCAACCATAGAGATCAGTAATACGGCAATGGAGAATACAACCGCCCCCAGAAATTTCCCCCATGCCGGTTC
>CAVFJK010000210.1:8108-14976 GCA_963622815.1 Ruminococcus bicirculans (ex Wegman et al. 2014) | reverse complement strand
GTTCTGGCATAAACCATGGATTCCAGAGGATAAAATCCCATATCATCCGCTTCATGGCTGACCTGAAAATCAGGCCATGAAATCTGATAGACCGTTCCCAGAAATTTCAGAGTAAAATATTTCTGTTCTTCATTATAGGAAATGCCAAGTCGTGTGGCAATTTCCTTCGGATCAGCTTCCTGATACTGACTCAGATAATGTTCCCACGGGAGACGCTCTTTGCTGTCTTTTCCATATCCCAGTTTATCTCCTACAGACTCTGTTTCTGCCGGATCAAATGTAGTTTTTACGTCAGAACTCATAACACACCTCTTAAACTTTAAATATTATGCAAATGCTTTATCATGCAAGCATGAGCGGCATTTGTATTTTTCACCCTTGGATATCATCTTTGATGCACATTCGGGAACATGGACGCATCCGTATGCGGGATAAAACATGCTCCCACAAACTCATCCATATAAGTCGGAACTGTAGAAAGCTCCATATAGGTCATATTGGAAGCAAGCTCATAAGTCTTGCGTTCTGCCTCAGTAGAAAGAAGCATCAGATAAGAACCTGTCAGTGAAGAGTTACCAATATAATGGAACTTCTCAATCGGAACATCCGGGAACATTCCAATATTGACTGCATTCTGCATGTTGATTCCACTTCCGATGCCGCCTGCAACATAAACATCATCAATCATGGACACATCAAAATCAAGAGAAGAAAGCATCGTACGGATTGCGGAGAAGATAGCTCCTTTTGCACGAATAAAGTTATCGATATCTACTTCTGTGATCTCGACATCTTTCACTGAACCTGCTTCTTCCTCAAATGCAATGACATAACTTCCCATTCCATAATGGTCATGGCGAACTCGCTTTCCTTCACGAACAAATTTACCCTTCGGGTTGATGATTCCTGTCATATAAAGTTCACTGATCACATCAATGATACCGGAACCACAAAGTCCAACCGGTTTTGTTCCAGGTTCACCGACTACTTTATAAGTAGGTTCCATGGTTTCTTTATCGATCGTACATGCTTCGATCGCGCCATCAGTTGCACGCATACCACAGCTGATATCGCCACCCTCGAATGCAGGGCCGGCAGAGCAGGCACAACTCATCATAAAGTCAGAGTTTCCAAATACAAGCTCTCCATTCGTACCAAGGTCAATAAACAGAGAGAATTCCGGTCGATTCCAGATCATACTTACCAGTGTACCTGCCGTAATATCGCCGCCTACATAACTTCCGATATTCGGAGCCATGATGATATGAGCATCTTTATTGATCTCAATTCCAACATCTGATGCAAACAGAGAATTTGTCTTAAAGAATGCCGGAATATATGGTTCTGTACGCAGATAATCCGCATTGATTCCTGCAAACAGATGATTCATCGTTGTATTTGAAGCCACACACATACGATAAATCTGGCTCTCCGGAAGATGAATGCTTCTGCACATCTCATGGATCATCGGATTGATCGTCTCTTTAATCACAGCATCCTGGAGTTTCTTGATTCCGCCTGGTTTTGTCGTCTCAATGATGCGGTTGATAACATCCGCACCATAACGAATCTGGCCATTACCGGAAGAACTCTTTGCGAGTATTTCTCCTGTTGCCATATCAATGATTACTGCTGAAACCGTCGTTGTACCGATATCGACTGCAAGACCGCCCATAATGACGTCCTCTTTGCTGTCAAAGATATCGTAAACAAACATATCATTTGGTGTGACACGAACCACACACTTCACAGAAAATTTACTTGCACGAAGAACATCCGGTAGTTTACGAAGAACGGTATACGGAACTCTGATTCGATTCAGATTCATAAATTTCCGAAGTGCTCTTGTCAGTCTCTCTACATCCGGCATGGTATCATCCAGAGTAGGTTCTGCCATCTTCAGTTCTACAACTTCCAGACTGTTTCTTAACTGAATTCCGGTCTCCTCAACCTGATTCTTTGCTTTTTCAAAAATTGCAATTTCTTCTTTTGAACTTAAGTCAGCCACTTTCATTCTGCTCTTATAAGCAGATGCAATGTCTGGTACAAGTACTTCTACATCCGCGCAGATTTTGCTCATACATGCCAGACGCCATCCTTTTTCAAATTCCTCATCAGAAATATGAAGAGTTTTCTTTGAGTCCAGTTCTCCGCCTTTTAACTGCACACGACACTTTCCGCAGGCTCCGTTTCCGGAACATGGTGCATCGATTGCCACGTTCGCACCACGTGCAACCTCCAGCAGATTATCCCCCGCATTGGCAAATGCTTCTACCTCACTGCCATTTTCAAATGCAAACGTCACCTTAAACATGCGGTAACCACCTTTCTCGCCTCGTGAATATTTTTGTCTTTCACCTGTGGCGCTGGGAGTCAGACTTAATATTTATAAAAAAGGCCAGAGGCCGCGAAGCCTCCAGCCTTTTTTTTATCTACAGCCGTAAAAAAGTCAGACTGATTAGATTTCCAGATAGGAATCTGCATACAGGTAGTTGTTTTTGATGATATCACAGGATTTGATTGTTTCCATTAGACGCAGGTCGTTAGGGTTAACGATTGCTGATGTAAGTCCCTGCATCATAGCCATAGCTACCATAGCGGAGTCCATGATCGGACGGATATGTTTTGGCATACCGTTGGAGTTATTAGAAAGACCACCGGTGCTCTTCATTCCCATATCAGAAATCATTTTGATGAATTCAAGAACTTCCATCTGTTTGTCCTGCATTCCTTTGATAACCAGGAATAACGGGTCGAACCACATATCATTCTCAACGTCCATGCCCTGCTCCATTCCTCTTTCCATCAGAGTCTGCATGTACATCATACGTTCGTCATTGTCTTTTGCGATTCCTTCGCCGTTGCAAAGAGCGATAACGATTGCATCGTTAGCTGCTGCAACATCAACATATCCGATTCTTCCAGCTGCATCAGCGGAGTTTACGATCGGTTTTCCTTTGGAACGGTTATATACGGAAATACCAGCTTCGATAGCTGCTACATTGGAAGTATCCAGTGCAAGCGGAACATTATCAAAGTTACCCTGCAGAAGTTCTACAGCCCATTTCATCAGTTCCGGTCCATCGTTCTCAGCAGGTCCGATATTTACATCGAGGTATGTAGCACCTGCGTCAAGCTGCTGTTTTGCTCTTTTGAGGATCGGCTCAGGATCTCTCTCTGTGAATGCTTTATTAACTGCCGGTGCTGTTGTGGAAAGTCTCTCTCCAATAGTAACAAATTTTGCCATACCTGTGTTCTCCTTTACATGGTTTTTGATGTCCCAGGGAGAGCGTCTCTCCCTGAGCATTGGTTTATTTTTATGCGGACATTATGCCTGCATATCTTTTAAGAATTTCACAAGCTGAACTGCTTCTCTAGGTCCTACAATGATTTCCCATCCCGGAAGTTTTGCTTCAAGGTCGCCCTTGAGGACTGCTACTTTACCAGGAATTACAAGCTTACGACATTTAACCTTCGGTTCAACTGCTTCTTTGATGTACTCAGAAATGCTGGTGCTGGAGAATTTACCAGCTGCCCAGGATGTCAGTACGGAAAGTCCGCCTGCATCGTTGATAACCAGGTTAAGCGGTACACCGGAACGTTCCAGTTCGCCGGAAACTACGAAGTATGTAAGAGCGAAGTCTACGGTTGTAACAACGAGGGAATTCTCGTCTGCCCCGTTCAGTGGGTAGATACCCGGCTCTACTTTCATCGGTTTCTGTGGGTCTGTGTAAACGTTCTGACGAAGACCGAACAGTGGAAGTGCCTCTGCATATGTCATCTGTTCCATAACGATGATGGAACCATATTTCATTGTAAATACGGAAGCAAGTGCTGCCTGTAAATGATAATCACCCTTAGCAAGTTTAACCAGGTTTACGATGGACGGATATCCAAATGTTCTATCCTGGTCTTTCAGAGCTGCACGACGAACCTGTACAGTATTTGCGAAGGTTTCTTTAATGTCAGCGCCTGTTGTATCAAGAACAAGATTCTTGTTGCCAAGTTTTTCAAGAGCTGCTACGGTATCGTAAAGCTCGTTAAGGTCTTTTCCGGATACACCGAGAACTACGCCAGCTTCTGTAGCAACTGTATTCATTGCTTCATAGTTAGCTGCGTTTGCTCCGTTAAGAACCGGTTTTCCATCTTTGCATACTTCAAGAGCAGCTTTAGCGATTTCAGGATCTGTACATCCAAGAACGAGAGTTCTTCCAAGTCCTTTTGCTTTTTCTACGAGTGCTGTATATTTAGCAGCATCTGCGCCTTCACCGCAGTTTACGTATACAAGTTCTACATGCATTCTCTCACCGATACGGTCATAGTCTACATGTGGGATTGCTGCAAGTTTCGCATCAACTTCTGCATCATCCATGCATGTACAAAGAGATACAGCGTATCTTGGTTTACTTACAAATGTTTTTTCATGTCTGAACAGAACAGTTTCTCCTCCGAGAGTGAATTCTGCATCACCTGTTCCGATCTTGATTGTCTTCATCGGCGGAGCAGTTGCCTCAGACAGGGAAGCCAGTGCTTCGTCAGACATATGTGGACACTGCTCAATTTTCATTGCGCCCTGTGCAACTTTCATGGAGAAAGCCATACATGTAGGACATCCACATTCCTTACAGTTTTTCTTTGGTGTTAATTTAAAAATCTGAATACCATTCAGTGCCATAGCTAATTTTTCCTCCTATTATTCCTTAAGCAAGTGCTTTGATCAGTTTGGAAATTGTCTTAACAGATTCCGGATGTCTTAAGATTACGGCATCAGAACCAGCAGCAAGGTCTGCTGCTGCAGTCATAACTTCCATATCGATTCCACGCTCGTCTGCTGATCCCCATTCAGGCATATCAGCTTCAGAAGCGGTTGCTTCTTTTACTGCCCATGTCTCTGCGGATACAGGAGTAATAATAGGCATCTGCAGCATATTGTCGTTCTGACCTAATGCTGCACCTTTGATACGGTCCATAGTAGAAACTACGTACTCATATCCGTAACCAGCTGCTGCACTACCGATGTTCATAACGATTTTCTTCGCATCAACACCAAGCTGTGTTGTAACAACGTTCAGCTGTTTTGCAAGGTTGATATCAACGGCGGATTCAGCACCAACGATCTGATTATAAGCCAGACCAGCTGCTGCACCGATTGCTTTGTAGTTTTCTTCTTTTTCAGACAGAAGAAGTGCATTTCTTCCCTGAAGTACTTCTGCAACTTTCGGAAGAAGTTCCGCATCCTTCTCTACGTTTTTGCAGCCTTCTACAACGAGTGGACAGTCGATAGCGCCAGCCACTTCTTTAACAACCTCGATCAGTTCATCAATTGATTTGTTTGCTCCGTTCGGGTCTCCACCATCCAGGATCAGGGCAACAAAATCTGCGCCTTCAATAGCTGCTGCTTTCTGTGCGATCTCAGCCATTGTGGTAGCACCTTCATAATAAGCTTTTACGCCATCAGAGAATTCATCCAGTCCAAGGTCGGAAATCTCAACACCGATTTTTGGAGTGTTCTCTGCTGGTGCATCAAAGCTATAGAATGGGAAAGAATTCTCTCCACCGATTGTCACAGTCTTGTCTCCGTTACCGATTGTGACAGCGTTAATCTTTGCATTAAATTTCTGTGGTTTCTGATTAAACGGCATTTCTCATAAGCCTCCTCTTAATTATTCATCTAACGATATTATACTACATCATTGGGTCCATTGACAAGGCTGGATGGCCTTTTTCTGTTAAAAATTCAACAAGCGCCTCCGGATCTGTTGCTACAGTCTCATCACCGATCATATCTGTGAAGTTCTCGATTCCGTAAAGTTCCTGTGCAGTCTTGTTCAGACGTTCTGCAACGGTATCTTTTAATTCCTTCGGCATCCATACGATACGCTCGATTCCGCCTTCAGCTTTCATGAATTTCTTCGAAGAAATAAAATGTTTACCATGTCCCATAAATCCTGGTGTCTGAACACCGCCGCCTGTCATGGAAGCCATTTCAGGGAATGTCATTCCAAGTGGTGTCATGCCCGCATATTCACGGTTTGCAATAACAACACCGTTGGAGAACGGTTCGATTCCGCAGATACACTCGAAGCATCCACAGGAAGTCATAGGATCCTGCATGATAGAGTACAGTGTAACATGTTCCAGAGCACCCTGTGAGAATTTCTGAACTGCTTCATCAACGTCTTCATAAGAGCCAAGATTCTCATCAATCGGGCGTTCTTTGGTAATAATTTGACAGGGTCCGGTCGGATCCAGTTCGTTGGTTGCTTTTGCATCCAGCCATGAAACGGCACCACAAAGTCCAAGTCTTTCCGGTGTTACTACACATACATGGCTTGGAGAGAATGCCTGGCAGAGAATGCAGCTGTAATATACATCTACAGATTCATCTGTCAGTGTATCAAGACGCTCATCACGTTTATCAAATGTCGGGATAGCAACTTCATGACGGATTCTTGTACATTCTGCCGGATCTGTGTAGATCGTAACTGCACATTTGTCAACAACCGCCTCAAATTCATTTTTGACCTGTGCATAAAGCACTTCACCAAAATGTTTTGCACGGAATCCTGCATTAAATGCATCTTTACTGATTCGGATACGGAACATGTCTCGCTGTCCTGTGTGGTATACACCTTCGATACAGTTGATGTAGTTGTGGAATTTACGTTCGATAACCGGTTCAAAGTCAGGCTGCATTTTCTTTCCGGCTACTTCAACTACATAAGCCAGGCTGTGTTTGCTGCCTTCTTCAAAAGTATCTACTTCCGGACCTACCACTGTG
Source organism: Ruminococcus bicirculans (ex Wegman et al. 2014) (assembly GCA_963622815.1). Lineage (GTDB taxonomy): Bacteria > Bacillota > Clostridia > Lachnospirales > Lachnospiraceae > Blautia_A. The sequence goes on along the minus strand of CAVFJK010000210.1, from coordinate 8,195 downwards.
ATCTTGTGGTCTTCCACTTCGTCCATATTCTTTGTCTGTACAAGCTCTGCACAGTCTACACGGGATCCGTCAAATTCAACCTGCATG
>CAVFJK010000210.1:0-8098 GCA_963622815.1 Ruminococcus bicirculans (ex Wegman et al. 2014) | reverse complement strand
TGTGATCTTGATCTTAATTCCTCTTGCTTCAAGTGAAACCTTATTGAAATCTGCCACATCCGGGCATGCAATCAGTGCGCCAGGTACTTCCACGATATTTTCATCTTCATTAGAGATGACCGGGAAACCAAGTTTGATTGCGCCTGCACCTGCTGCCAGGATAACATCATCGATCGGCTTGAATGCATTTACAAATGCCGGAACTCTGTCCTTTGTATATGTAAGCAGTGCACCTGCATCTCCAGGTGTTACGTTACCGAAGATCAGTGCGGCACGGATTGCTACAGATACAACATGTACAACGGATGTAACATCTTTACCAAGCGGTACGATTCTTACATTGTATCCCATCTTCAGTCCAAGTTCTGCAGCCTGGTCAATGATACCTCCGACCAGAGTTACCAGAATACCCTGTTTCTGATAACTCTTGATCAGATCTACACCTTCCTGTGCTGTCGGTGCTGAACCGAGAATGACAGCAACTCCAGGAATATCACCAGTTACAAGCGGTACACCAAGTTCACGGATAATAGAGTCCGCAAGGTGTCCATAGCACGGCTCGCTGTATGGTTCCGCTCCATCCAGATATTTCAGAGCTTCAATAAATTCTGCGCAGAGTGCGGTTGCTACGCCTGACATCAGTGCGTCATCAAGTTCATGATTTCGGGTCATGAGTGTCTTTACAACGCCCAGGGCTTCTTTTAATTCGCCCAGAGTTTTAACCTTCACGCCTGTTACTGCGTAATAACATGGCAGGCAATATGCCGTATGTGGGAATCCCACTGGTTTGTCTGCGCCATGTTCTTTGATTGCATCGTCCACAGCATTGACGGTCAGGCCATATACTGCGTCATTTCCATTAAAAATTCTGTTGATTAACATGTGCACATCTCCACTCTTTCATTTATTAAACCTGAAATGTTTACAAAGCCGCGTTCCCTGTGAAGCATTTCATGTTTGTAAGTTAAACGCATATACGCATCTTACGATGCTTCATGCTAAACCCTCAGGAAAAGAATGCAAGCATTCTTTTCCTTTGCAGGGTTTACATCATTGGATCCATACTTAAAGCCGGATGTCCTTTTTCTGTAAGGTATTCAACCAGTGCTTCCGGATCTGTTGCTACTGTCTCATCACCGATCATATCAGTGAAATTTTCAATTCCGTAAAGTTCCTGAGCTGTCTTGTTCAGACGTTCAGCAACGAATTCTTTCAGTTCTTTTGGCATCCATACGATACGTTCGATACCGCCTTCAGCCTTCATGAATTTCTTGGAGGAAATGAAATGTTTTCCATGTCCCATGAATCCAGGAGTCTGAACACCGCCACCTGTCATGGAAGCCATTTCAGGGAATGTCATTCCAAGAGGAGTCATGCCTGCATACTCACGGTTAGCGATAACTACACCGTTTGAGAATGGCTCGATACCGCAGATACACTCGAAGCATCCACAGGAAGTCATAGGATCCTGCATGATGGAGTACAGAGTAACGTGCTCCAGAGCACCCTGTGAGAATTTCTGAACTGCTTCATCAACGTCTTCGTAAGAACCAAGGTTCTCATCGATCGGACGTTCTTTTGTGATAACCTGGCAAGGTCCGTTCGGATCAAGCTGATGTGTAGCTTTTGCATCCAGCCATGAAACGGCACCGCAAAGTCCAAGTCTTTCCGGTGTTACTACACATACGTGGCTTGGAGAGAATGCCTGGCAGAGGATACAGCTGTAATATACATCTACAGATTCATCTGTCAGAGTATCAAGACGCTCATCACGTTTATCGAAGATCGGGATAGCAACTTCATGACGTACTCTTGTACATTCTGCCGGATCTGTATAGATAACAACTTCACATTTATCAACAACTGCATCAAATTCATTTTTAACAGAAGCGTAAAGAACTTCACCAATGTGTTTGATCTTGAATCCTGCGTTGAATGCATCAATGCTGATACGGATACGCTGCATATCACGCTGTCCTGTGTGGTATACACCCTCGATACAGTTGATGTAGTTATGGAATTTACGCTCGATAACCGGTTCGAAGTCAGCCTGCATGTTCTTGCCGGCAACTTTAACAACATATGCGATGCTGTTCTTGCTTCCAAGTTCCATGTCGTCTACTTCCGGTCCAACTACTGTGATCTTGTGGTCTTCTACTTCAGAAGCATCACATGTCTGTACAAGCTCTGCACAGTCTACACGGGAACCATCAAACTCAACCTGCATGTCTTTACGACGGATGATCTCACCTTCGAATGCAGATGCGAATGCAACTGGGATATCGATATTTGTAATCTTGATCTTAATATCACGTGCTTCAAGAGATGTAGCATTGAATTTTTCTACGTCTTCCTGAACGATCAGGCTCTTCGGTACACGGAAGATGTTTTCTGTTTCGTTTGTGATTACCGGGAATCCAAGTGCGATAGCACCAGCTCCACAAGCTACGATCACGTCATCCAGAGGTTTGAATGCGTTAACGAATGCCGGTACACGATCCATTGTGTATTTCATCAGTGTGCCTGCATCTCCAGGTGTTACGTTACCGAAGATCAGAGCTGCACGAAGTGCAACGGATACTACATGAATAACTGCTGTAACGTCTTTTCCAAGCGGAATAACACGTACGTTTGCACCAGTCTTCATTCCGGCTTCTTCAACCTGGTCAATAATTCCGCCAACCAGTGTTACAAGGATACCCTGTGCCTGATAGCTCTTAACAAGAGCAACGCCTTCTTCTGTTGTAGGAGCAGATCCAAGGATTACTGCTACACCAGGGATATCGCCTGTTACAAGTGGTACACCAAGTTCACGGATAACAGCATCTGCAAGATGTCCGTAGCATGGTTCTTCGTATGGTGTTGCACCATCGATATATTTCAGAACTTCGATGAATTCTGCGCAGAGTGCTGTAGCAACACCTGACATGAATGCATCATTTAATCTTTTTTCTCTTGTCATAAGTGTTTTAACAACACCAAGAGCCTCTTTTAATTCTTTTAAAGTTGTAACTTTTGTTCCTGTTACAGCGTAGTAACAAGGAAGGCTGTATGCAGTGTTCGGGAAGCTGACAGCTTTGTCTTCGCCATATTTAGCGATTGCTCCGTCGATAGCGCCCTCTGTTAAGCCATATACAGCGTCGTTTCCGCCAAATACTCTATCAAATAAAGTCACTTTAATACCTCCTGTTTTTTACAGATTTGAATTCTGGTCAATCTTTTCTTTTATTTTTGTGATCTCAGCAGTTACGGTCTGACTGAAATCATATGGGGATTTTCCCTGACGATCAGCGTCTATAACTTCGGTATTGTAATGAATCATTCCGAGCAGATCTTCCTCAGGAATTCTGGAACGTACAAATTCCTCATCTTCGGAGTTTCTTACCTTATTTGCCACAACTTTGACCTGCGCTACGCCCAGATCTTTGGCAAGTCGTTTAACATTTTTATATGTCTGAACACTTCGTGCACCCGGTTCTATTACTACAATAAATTCATCCATGCTCTCCGTGGTGCCGCGGCCCAGATGTTCCAGGCCGGCCTCCATATCCAGAATCACCACATCGTCTCTGTGGATCACAAGATTATTGATGATTCGTTTCAACATGACATGTTCAGGGCAGACACATCCGCCTCCGCCTGTCTCCACGGTACCAAGGACAAGCAGTTTTACACCGTTGCAGGTCTTTCCGTAAGTATCCGGGATATCGTCTACCTTCGGATTCAGTTTATAAAACTGATTCTGACTGTTGGCTCCGGTACGCTCCTCCACCAGCTTACGCATACGTGAGATCGGAACAATGGAATCCAGAGTTTCTTCATCAAATCCAAGAGCCAGTCCCAGGTTTGCATCCGGGTCTACATCTGCTGCAAGGACTTTCTTTCCTTCGTCTGCATACAATCTGGCAAGTGTTGCCGCAAAAGTTGTCTTTCCTACTCCGCCTTTACCGGTTACTGCTATTTTCATAAGTTAATCGCGCCTTTCCTGCTATCAGATGCCGAGAGCTGCTCTCTTTTCTTCGATTCTCTCGATCATCAGATCGCCTAATTTATCAATATCTTTTTCTACTGTATAAGCAGCTTCTACCCAGTCACGAACACCTTCGGTAAGAAGTCCTGCTACCTGATCAGATCCGGATACATATGGATCTACACCAAGGAAGGTATCAATACCTGTTGCTACTACATAGTTTCCGATGGAAACTGCTTTCTCAGACATCCATTCAGGAGCACATCCTACAACCGGAAGCTGGGAAATATTAAGTCCGGAATCCTTAGCAAGTTCAGATGCAAGGATCAGCATACGGCTGATATCTACGCAGGATCCCATATGTAATACCGGCGGGATGTCTGCAAGTTCGCAAACACGTTTCAGACCTGCACCACAGAGATCTTTTGCTGCTTTGTCCATGAGGCCTGCTTTTGCTGCTGCCTGTGCGGAACATCCGGAAGCAATGATCACGATATCGTTTGCGATCAGTTTCTTCATCAGTTCAATATGTGCATAGTCAGGTCTGATCTTCGGGTTATTACATCCAACCATTGCAACTGCACCACGGATAACACCGGATGTGATGCACTCAAGGAGTGGTTTTGTTGTTCCTGTTTCATCTACCTGAGAGTTTGTTACTCCGTCAAGAGTCTTAACGATTGCTTCAACAGAATATCCAACAGTTGCTTTCTGCTTCATTTCCGGAATATAAACAAGTTCCGATTTTCTGTTCTTGAAGTTCTCGCATGCCATTTTTACGATCTGACGAGCTTTTTCTCCTGCTGTTCCAGCGCTGAATTCGATAAAATCAGAATCTGGCATCTGGCAGATTGGAGAAGTTGTGATGAATTTTGTATGGAAGCATTTGCTCAGAGGTCCTAATGCAGGGAAGATACACTGAACGTCAACAACGATTGCTTCACAAGCGCCTGTCAGAACAACGTTTTCCTGCTGCAGGAAGTTACCTGCCATCGGGATACCACGACGCATTGCTACTTCGTTTGAAGTACAGCAAACACCGGAGATAGTGATTCCTTTTGCTCCCATGGATTTTGCGTAGTCGATCATTTCTTTGCTGTCTGCAACTTCGCAGATCATCTCGGAAAGTGACGGATCATGTCCGTGCACTACGATATTTACGTTCTCAGCATTCATAACACCAAGGTTTGCTTCTGTTTCGATCGGCTTAGGAGTTCCGAACAGTACGTCAGAGAACTCTGTTCCACACATGGAACCGCCCCATCCATCGGAAAGTCCGTTACGAAGAGCCTGACGAACCAGTGCTTCCGGTTTGGATGTATTACCCATATGGGTCATATGCATTGCGCAGGAAACTTCACGGTCAATTGCTCTTGGTTCGATTCCTGCTTCGTGCCACAGATCCTGTGTATGCTGAGGTGCTCTCTTCAGCCATCTGGATACGCCTCTGATCTTTCCGTATTCTTCCTGAGCCAGGTCAGACATTTCATGAGCAAGATCATAGATATCTTTGCCTTCTGTCTCAACGCCCCATTCTTTTGCGATACGGATCAGTTTTTCAGGATCTTTTACCTGATAGTCGCCTCCCTCTTTTGCATGTCCGAGGGTGATACAAATTTCACGGCCGTGATCAGAATGTGTAGCAGCTCCACCAGCTGTAAAACGAAGGAAGTTTCTTCCTACGATACCATGTGCATCACATCCACAGACTCCTCTTGGTGCCTTTGGTGTAATACGGCACGGACCCATGGAACAGATACGACAACAGACACCCTGCTCGCCGAACTTACAGTGTGGAGTCTGATTTTTTACTCGAAACTGCCAGGCATCTGCGCCAACCTTTGCGCCTGTCTCTAACAGTCTTTCGGTAGCAGCTTCAAATTCTTCCACTGTAGTTAATTTGAATTCACTCATTATAGACCTCCTTTTAGTGGTACATGTATTTTTCTTTTTTATATAATAACCTCACTGACAGAACCCATCCCCGCCCATGGGTTATTTCCGATATGAGAAATGTGCTGTTTTTCCAGCACAAATGCCCCTGCTGTCCAGATTGACAGCAAGGGTCTTTTTTACAGATTTAAATTTTTTACAATTTCTTTCAGTGCAACCTTAACCGGATTATCTTCCGGCAGAGAAGCAGTCGGGCGGCCTTCACAGTCATATTCATAAACTGTTTCATCCTGTGGCACAACGCCAAGGAGATGAAGTCCCTGTTTTTCTATTTCTTCTTTAATTCCGGCATTCAGTTCACCTTTCGGTGCACGATTCACGATCAGTCCAACTTTCTCCGGATGCATATTACATTCATCGATCAGTTTTGCGATTCTTCCTACCGCCTGAATTCCTCTTCTGGAACAGTCGCTCACGAGGATTGCTGTCTGCATGGAAGGAAGGACTCCTCTGCTGATATGTTCCATACCCGCTTCGTTATCCACAACGATATACGGATAATGGTTCTGGTATTTTGCAAGCTGTGCCTGAAGTAGGCCATTTACATAGCAGTAACAGCCTTTTCCCTGTGTTCTGCCCATAACAAGCAGATCAAAGTCATCTTCTTCTGTCAGTGCATCTTCGAAACGCATCTCTGCATAGTCTGCTTTAGACATTCCTTTCGGAATCGGACTTTCTTTAACAAGTTCTGCCTGTGCGATTTCTTCTCTTACGTCGCCGAGAGTAGTCTCAACCTCTACTCCGAGGACTTCATTAAGATTGGAGTTCGCATCTGCATCAACTGCAAGGATCGGTCCTTTTCCCTGTTCGCAGAGATACTGAATCAACATTCCGCATAAAGTAGTTTTACCAACGCCGCCTTTTCCAGCGACAGCAATTACGTGTGCCATAATAATAGAGTGCCTCCTGCTCTAATTCCGCATTTATGAAATTATATAAATCCGCAATTTAGTATTTCTTAGTAATTCTCAATTATACAAGTGTACGCATGCCAGATTCTTTAATGATCTCGCTTACGTCTTTCCATTTATTCAGTGCATACAGATGGATACCTTCTACGCCGAGAGCGCGGTATTTATCGATCTGTTTGATTGTGTATTCGATTCCGGCTTTCTTGAAGTCTGCTTTCTTCTGCTCAAGAGCATCGTCGAATGGTGCTTTATCGAATGGGTTCGGGAAAATCCAGTATTTAGAGATCAGTCTGGAAAGTTCACGATCCATTACACAGCCGTTACGTGACAGTGCCATGTTAATGGTAGCTGCCTGATCAAGGATTGGCATGATGCCTACATCGATTGGCATTGTAACACCGGCTTTACGGATCTTATCCTGCCAGCGTGCGAACTGTTCCATATCCCAGCAAAGCTGAGTCATGATATAGTCTGCGCCGTTATCCTGTTTCATTTTCAGAACAGAAACATCAGCGTCAAGGCTGCGACATGCGATATGTCCTTCCGGTGAACCGGCTACTGCGATTTCGAATTTATCACCAAATTCCTTACGGATAAATTTAACAAGGTCTGTTGCGTAGTTGAAATCTCCGCCTGTAGAGTTCTCTCCACGTGGGAAGTCACCACGAAGTGCAAGGATGTGATCAACGCCTTCGCTTAAATAAGTTTCGAGCTGATCTTTGATTCCTTCTTTTGTGTTTTTGATAACTGTGAAATGAGTTACCGGTACTGTGCCGGCTTTTTTAACCATCTGACATACTTCTCTGTTGGTACCAACGTTTCCGCCGCCTGCTCCGTATGTAACAGAAATATATTCCGGTTTGAACTCACACAGATGATCAATTGTTCCCGGAAGATTTTCCATTCCCTTATCTGTCTTCGGTGGGAAGAGTTCGAAGGAGAGGAGCTGTCTTTCTTTCATCAGTTCAGTTAATTTTACTGTTGCCATAATACATACCTCCACATATATGTTTTTTATCTAATAGGCCTTCTTTACCGCCCGTTAAGATCCGCGTAATTTTATTCACAGCTGAGTTTTACAATGCTGTTTGCCAGGTCTACCATGAGGATATGGCCTTCCACCACTCTTTCATCTCCCATAATATCTCTGAGCACGATTTTATTTCCGTCTACGTCGATTCTGGATACATTTTTAAAGATAACAGAATCATCGCTTTCTTTATATACTGTTGCAAGACACATATTGTTGCCTCCTATGTATGCC
>CAVFJK010000209.1:0-4952 GCA_963622815.1 Ruminococcus bicirculans (ex Wegman et al. 2014) | reverse complement strand
AGGTATAAGAAGTCGTTGTCAGAAGGACATGCGCCGGTTTATATATCGTTGATGTAGTCTCTGTTCCACAACCGGAACATCTCCGAAGGATACTTCCATTACTTTGCAGCGTTGCTCTTTTTATTGAGGTTGTCTGATAAGTATGTACGTGTGCAATGATGCTCAGGTCATAAAATCCGTATTCCTCATATGCGCTCGCAGTCATTCTGTAATAATACGTTCCTGACGGCAGTTCCCAGATGACTGACTCAGCATTACTGCCGATGTTTTTTTTCACTTCACGAAATGCAGAATTATACAGGATATGCTGCACTCTGACATTTTTGTTGCTCGCTTTATATCGAAACGTATATTTCCCGTTTGACGGTATCACGATCTTATAATAATCATCCTGATTATTCAGTGCCAGATGTCCTCTGATTTTCTGCCCTAATGCGATCTGGCTTGCAGTCTCTATCGTATCATTGGAATTTTCCTGAAAAGTCGTGGCACCTTGTGTGGTAAATCCGGTCTCAAGATTAAACGTTCCCTTAGCTTCCGGTATATTTTCCTCCGTATTGTCTTCTGTGCTGTCTTCTTCCTCTTCCTGCTTCCCACAAATTTCAATAAGATAAACACCCTGTGCCAGCTCATAAGAATTCTCAAAGGAACCATTTGCCTGACTCTCAAACGCTTTTATCTCTGTTTCATTCTCGTCTTTATTTTCAAGGATCCTGACGGTCATATATTCGCTGTTATTCCCCTTCAGCGTCAGACATCCGCCTGTAGTCAGGGTAACTCTGTAACGAATCGGCTTATTTTTTACAGGAATGATTTCATTTATCACTCTCCCACCGTTTGCAGCAAGATCTGTTACCGTCTGCTCATCAGAAGGCTCTTTTTCTTCCTCTTTTCCAGCTTCCGGAGTACTGTCTGCAGTGCCATCAGAAAAGACTTCTATCTGAGTCTCACCGGATTCCTGGGAAATCTCCTCTGAATCAATGGTATCCGTTTCCTCATTTTCTTCAAAGTCATCTTCCAGACTCACTTCCGGAGCAGATTCTGAATCTGTTCCCTGTTCAGCATTCGGATTTTCTACTTTATCTTCATCTGTTCCGTCTGTTTCCACAGTAATATCTGCAAAGTCTGCCGCAGATACCGGTACTGTCGACAGAATCATTGCGGTCGATAAAACAACTGTCATAAGTTGTTTCAGTTTCATTTCTCTTCTCCTCCCCGTTATGCCACATGTATGATTTTACGCAGTGTGCATTTAATGTTTCTTCCCAAGTTCCCAGAATGCCACGGCACTTGCCGCTGCTACATTCAGAGAATCAACACCATGAGACATTGGAATCATGACTGTATAGTCGCAGTCTGCAATAGTCTGTGATGCCAGGCCGTCCCCTTCGGTCCCAAGGATAACAGCAAGCTTTTCTTCCGCAAGAAGCTCCGGATCATCAATGCTGAAAGAATCATCGCGAAGTGCCATTGCCACGGTTTTGAAGCCAAGATTTCGGATTGCTTTCATACCGTCCTCCGGCCAGGAGGCTTTTTTATCAAAATACGTCCACGGAATCTGGAAAACTGTTCCCATGCTCACGCGTGCCGCCCTTCGATAAAGCGGGTCACTGCATCCGCCGGTCAAAAGAACAGCATCCATATGAAGTGCCGCTGCGCTGCGGAAAATGGCTCCGATATTTGTCGGATTCACAACATTTTCCAGGATTGCGATACGACTGGTGTTCCGGCAGATTTCTTCTACAGCCGGAAGCCGGCAACGCTTCATGGCACAGAGCATGCCGCGTGCGAGCGCGTAACCGGTCATTCCTACAAGGACATCATATTCTGCTGTATATACCGGAACTTTCGGATAACGGTTCAGGATATCTTTCGCTTCACCCTCCAGGTCTTTATGCTCGACAAGGAAAGAAAGCGGTTCATAGCCGGCATTTAATGCCCGCTCGATCACTTTCGGACTCTCCGCAATAAAAAGCCCCGGCTTCGGCTCATAATACCGCAGAAGCTGCACTTCCGATGTCCGTGCATATACATCTAATTCTGGTGCGGTAATGTCGTTGATTTCGATTATATTATTCACATCGCTCTCCTGTGTATAATTTAATAAATAACTTCAAAGTGTCATTTTGATACTTTAAAATTAATACTTTGACACTTTGGAATTAATCTCATTTATCAAACGTAATATTTCGGATCATATTCCGGTTGATGAGCTGTGTGCCTTTCTTTGGCGTTTCGACTTTGACCCACTGGGCATCTGCCTCAGCAAATCTGCCCTTGATCGCACTTACCTCATTAAAAAGACTTACTACACAATCCTGTCCTACATACTGATCTAACATTGAACCACTCATATCCTCATACTCCTTTTCACCATCAATTATTGTAATAAAATTCTGTGTCTGCTGCATCGCTGACATCATTGTCAGCATATTCAGATTATTGATTGCAACCATCGTAGCTGCATCCATCGCCGTCACCTCACAGTCTCTAATATAAAATATCTTACCACAAAGCCGTGCCAGATTCTATGGTTAGATTATAAAAGAACAGGACTGCCGTATCATATGGCAGTCCCCTATTATCAAAGTTCTCTTATTTTATCTCTCAGTTTCGCTGCGAAATCGCGGTTGAGTTTCATAAAAATTTCCTGTTCCGGTGTTGTCCAGGTATCATAAATCGCGTTTTCGATCTCGATAATCTTGTATGCAGTATTTTCCATCAGTTTACGACCCTGTTCGGTAAGAAAAACCATCGTATTACGGCCACTGCCCGGTGTAATGTAAAGAATCTCTTTTTTCTCCATCTTTCGGAGTGCGGAATTGACAGTGGATTTTGTCAGGCAGGATTCTTTATAGAGAACGCTCTGGTTACACCCTTCCTGATGAAAATTAAAAGCATACAGGATTCTTAACTCGCTGTCCGACATGTTCATCTTTAGTGCGGCCTCATGGTATGCACTCTGAATCAGCCCCTCAATATAACTCCATTCTTTAAATCTTGATTCCATAAACACACTCCCTCAGACATAACCATATTTTTTCCTGTTTCGAATCAGGAAAAAGATTGACAGAAGCAATGCAAAAATTTCTGCTGTGATCACCGCATACCAGATACCATATGCTCCAAAGACAGCCGGAAGTGCCAGTACAGCGATCACTTCAAAGATCAGTGTTCTGCAGAATGATATGATCGCAGAAGTTAATCCATCATTCAGTGCCGTAAAAAAGGATGAAGTATAAATAGTAAATCCCGAAATCAGATACGATATTGAATACACTGAAAATGCATAGACTGTCATTTTAAGCAGTTCTGTATCGTAGCTGACAAAGATCATTGACAACGGCCTGCTCAGAGCTTCGGCAATTATCAGCAGACCGATACTCATGATAAAAATAAGCTTCAGGCTTTTTTTGAAAAGATTCTGCAGCTCATCCCTATGTCCTGCCCCATAATGATAACCCACGATCGGTGCACTCCCCATGGAATAGCCCATATAAATAGAAAGAAAAATAAAATTCACATACATGATCACGCCATATGCCGCAACACCATTTGTTCCAAGCATACGCATAAGCTGCCAGTTATACAGCATATTTACAACAGACAATGAAACGTTCGTCATAAACTCAGATGATCCATTTGTGCAGGCTTTAACAACAGCCCGATGATCCATATGCGTTCTGCCAAGTCGAAGTTTGCTTTGCTTTGATACAATAAAAAAAATCAGAGGCACTGCTCCACCGACACACTGGCTGAGCGCAGTTGCTGCTGCCGCTCCTGCTACACCCCAGCGAAATACTGCAATAAATAATGCATCCAAAACAACATTTGTCACTCCGGATATCAGCGTTGCCGCAAGTCCCAGATGTGGTCGCTCTGCAGTAACAACAAAACTCTGAAATACGTTCTGCAGCATATATGGAACAAGTGCAAGCAACAATACCCTGCCATAAGTCACACAGTACGGCAGCATTACGGCATCTGCTCCCAGAAACCGTGAAATTGGCTCGACAAAAATCTCACCAACCACAGTAAACAGAAGTCCAAGACCGATCAGCAGATAAATAAGCAGAGAGAAAATCTCGTTCGCTTTTTTCTTATCACCAACACCCAGAGTGTATGCAACCAGGGCACTGCCTCCTGTTCCGATCATGAAACCAACCGCACCAAAGATCATCAGAAACGGCATGATGATATTAACTGCTGCAAAAGGCTCTGCACCAATAAAATTGGAAATAAAGAATCCATCTACAACACCGTAGACAGATGTCAGCACCATCATAACAATGGATGGAAATGTGAAGCGAAGCAGTTTTCGATAAGTGAAATGCTCCGATAATTCGATATGCATAAAAATCCTCCTTAAAGTATGGCACAAAATGTACGAAATCGTACCTAGTAGTATAGTACGATTTCGTACATAAAGCAAGAAAAATTTTTTATGCAGTTACAACAACTTCTATTTCATCGTGTCTTCTGCGGTTTCTGTTTCTGCATCATCCGCACTCCAGATCAGATGACATTTCGCTGCCAGTTCCTGTTCTTTTTGCTGTGCTTTGTCCGGTTTATCCTCATAATCCCAGAGAGCAAATGCCTCTTTTACATTTTCCGGATCTACATAATAAACATTTTCGATACCGGTCGGAAGTGAAGTTTCATCAGTGGCTGCATCCGATGAACAGTCATGTGCTTTCTGGAAATCCTGAAGATTCCAGAGTTCATTTTCGGTATTTGAATCTGACGGATATTCTTTGTGTGTCCACATAGTTTCTGACAGCATATAGAACATATTTTTCTGATCCACAGACAGAATTGATTTCATCCTTCCCAGTGGGTTTACTGTAGAATATACTTTATTATCCCTTACTGAAATATTCGCTTCATCCCAGGAAATATAATTTTCTTTATCATAATACCAGTAATGGCCGATCCCGCCTGCTGCCACTACG
>CAVFJK010000208.1:0-7921 GCA_963622815.1 Ruminococcus bicirculans (ex Wegman et al. 2014) | reverse complement strand
TCACAATACTGTGTCAGAATCGGCTGACGGACATCCGGTCTGGAAAGATAATTTTCAAACAGCTCATCCGTAATCCTCGAAATGCTGTCAAAAATATTTCTTCCCCGAATCCACTTATGATCATATGCGGTCGATGATGTGATCGTGAAATTTTTATTTTTGTTGCGATACCATTCGGTATAAACCCTATTCAATGTAAATGACATGATTGCCAGTATATTCGCGCGAATCGTATCGTCCGGCCAGGTCGCATAAATCTCGCTGCTGGCTACATTTTTAATATAATCTTTATATCGCTCATAATAATTCGGCGCTGTCGTATCATTCACGGAACCATCATGCACTACAATATATTCCGGTATCACCACCCTGCTCAGCACGATCTCTCCACTTTCATCTACCGGTTTTACCTCTGCTTCTTCTATCTTGGGCGGATATTCGGCAAATAATGTATGAGGGCCAATGACCAGCCTCTCAAACGAAGCCTCCGCCTGAAATGCCATCCGGACCGCCTGCTGCGCCTGTACTCCGGGCAGGACCTGTGTACCGGCAATCTCCGTGTCTTCAAATCCTTCCGCCTGTACCTGAACCGTGTACTCTGCATAAGGCTGTTCTTCCACCGGTTCCATGCTGTATTCGACCGGCGGTGTCCGCAGCTCCAGAGCCGGCGTCTGTCCGGATGAATCCGTTCTGACCTCTTCTACCGTCTGTCCGCTTTCTCCTGTATACGAAATTCTTACCAGTGCCCCCTCTACCGGTCGTGTTCCGTCTTCCGTAAAAACGCTGACCTTCAATTCTCCCTGGTCTGGCTGGTCCTGCTGACTTCGCACTTTATTAAAAAATTCCACATGAATCTCCTGTAAAAAACTCTCCGTATATCCTATGCATCATCTTTTCCTTATAGCACAAAAGGGGCACAAAAAAGACAGGAAACTCTGTTAAAAGAATTCCTGCCTTTCAATTATTCGTAGCTACATTAAAAAATCTTGAGAATATCGTTGTACATGACTACAACCATCAGAACCATCAGTGCCATCAGTCCGGCAAAATGGATTCTGCCTTCAATCTCACGATTGATCGGTTTTCTGCGGATTGCCTCAATCACAAGGAATACCAGTCTGCCGCCATCCAGTGCAGGAAGCGGAAGAAGGTTCATAACGCCAAGGTTTGCTGACAGAAGAACTGCCATATTCAACATATTCATCCAGAGCATCAGGGCACCTTCACTCTTACTCTGCTCATAAGTTGTGCCAATTGCATCTACAACTCCTACCGGACCACTTAAGTTCTGGAAACCAAGCTGTCCTGTAACCAGTTCTTTCAGGCTGAGCAGCGTTGTGCGGATCATATATTTAATCTCCAGTGCGCCATATTTCAGCACTTGCAGACCAGATGTTTTTGTATAACCAAGATTATAAGAAAATCCCAGCTGCGGTGTACGATACTCTTTCGGAGTGATCGTTGCTGTATAATCCAGCCCATCCCTGTCATAAGTGATCTCTACCGGCTCATTGGAAAGCGGATGTTCTGCAAGATACGCATCATATGCCTCTCCATCTGCGATCTCTACACCATTGATCGCCGTGATCGTATCTCCTGCCTGCAGTCCTGCGGCCTGAAGCGGCATTCCATCGATCAGTGACTGTACCGTCATAGACGATGCATCTGAACGGTTAAAGCCAAGCAGATAACGAACCGATACATCCGGCGTATAAGTGATCGTCTCTGTCTTTCCGTCCCTTAAGACTTTCAGGCTGACTGTATCACCCTCTTCAAGTTCATTCAGATACATGTACACATACAGATCTTTTGCAAGATCCACATGATATCCATTATATTCCGTAATGATATCACCGGTCTCAAGCCCCGCCTTTGCAGCCGCAGAAGTTTTATCCACTTCCAGAACTTCTGCCGGATCATAACCCACAAATCCTACGATGATCACTGCCAGCACAAAGGCCAGGATAAAATTAAAGATCGGCCCGGCTGCAACAACGGAGATTCTGCCCCATACGGGTGCAGCATTAAAGGAGCCCGGAATTTCTTCCTCATCGGTATCCTCACCTACCATGGCGCAGGAACCTCCAATCGGAAGAAGCTTCAACGAATATCTGGTCTCTCCCTTCTGGAAACTCCAGAGTCTCGGACCCATTCCAAGAGAAAACTCCGTCACACTGATACCATTTAATTTTGCAAAAAGAAAATGTCCAAATTCATGAAACAATATGATTGCACTGAAAATAATAATCGCAATCAGAATCTTCAATCTACCACCTGCTTTCAATCCACTGATATGTATCGTTTTCTACTGCCAGGATTTCTTCAAGTTCCGGATTCTCAATTACTTTATGACGTTCCATGGACTGTCCGATGATATCATAAATATCCAGGAACCGAATCTCTTTATGAAGGAATTTACGCACGGCAAGCTCATTTGCCGCATTAAATACGGCAGGCATGGAGCCGCCGGCTTTTGCAGCCTGAATCGCCATAGGAAGTCCCAGAAAAGTCTCCATATCCGGTTCTTCAAATGTGATCTGTCCAAGCTTTGCAAAATCAAGTCTGTCTCCATCCAGATACCGTCTGTGCGGATAGTACAGAGCATACTGAATCGGCAGACGCATATCCGGTGTTCCAAGCTGTGCAATGATTCCGCCGTCTTTAAACTGAACCATTGAATGGATCACGCTCTGCGGCTGTACAACAACCTGAATCTGATCGAGACTCACATCAAACAGCCATTTCGCTTCCATCACTTCAAGCCCCTTATTTACCAGCGTTGCAGAATCCACTGTAATCTTCTGTCCCATCACCCAGTTCGGATGTTTCAAAGTATCTTCCAATGTCACTGTCTCCAGATCTTTCCTCTTTCTTCCACGGAAAGGTCCGCCGGATGCCGTGATCAGAAGTTTATCCACCTCTCCTTTATGTTCTCCATTTAAGGACTGGAAGATTGCACTGTGTTCACTGTCTACCGGAAGGATCTTCACTCCATATTCTTTTGCCATCGGAATGATCAGATGTCCCGCTGTCACCAGCGTTTCTTTATTTGCAAGTGCAATGTCTTTTCCTGCACGGATTGCTTCAATCGTTGGACGGATCCCAAGCATTCCCACGATTGCAGTAACCAGGATCTCTGTCTCCGGCATTGCAGCCAGTTCCAGAAGTCCGTTCATTCCCGAAACTACCTTCGTATCTGTATCCTGAATTTTCTGTGCCAGTTCCCGTGCGGCCTTCTCATCCCAGACTGCCACAAGTTTCGGCGAAAACTCTCTTACCTGTTCTTCCAGTTTCTGAATGTTCTTTCCTGCACTGATTCCAAGAACTTCAATATCTCCATTCGCACGCACCACATCCAGCGTCTGAGTGCCGATAGATCCGGTAGATCCTAAAATTGCAATTTTTTTCATGCTATTCTCCTTTTTAGAGGCCAAGAATCATTTTTGCCAGATAATAAATGACCGGTGCCGTAAAGATCACACTGTCAAAACGGTCAAGGATTCCGCCATGTCCCGGAATCAGTTTTCCATAATCTTTAATTCCCTGATTTCGCTTAATTGCGGAAGCTGCAAGGTCACCAACCATGGAAATCAGTGCACCAACGCCACAGATCACTGCATACTCAAGCATTGCTCCATGCGTTGCTGCCGCATAGATCACACCAAGAAGTGCCGCACCGACAACACCGCCAACAGCGCCCTCGACAGATTTCTTAGGACTGAGCACCGGTGCCATCTTATGTTTTCCGATCAGCATTCCTACACAATATGCGCAGGTATCACATCCCCATGAGCACAGGAAGATCAGCCAGACAATAAATTTACCATCCGGGAGATTTCTTGTAAGCAGGATAAAAGAAAGCATCACAGCAACATAAACCACGCCAAAGAATGTTGCCATTACC
Source organism: Ruminococcus bicirculans (ex Wegman et al. 2014) (assembly GCA_963622815.1). Lineage (GTDB taxonomy): Bacteria > Bacillota > Clostridia > Lachnospirales > Lachnospiraceae > Blautia_A. Next base: position 4,017 of record CAVFJK010000208.1, on the reverse strand, counting down.
TGGTTTGCGTTATATCTCGGATATGAAAAAACGTACACAAACATGATCAGGATCAGTGCGATCAGAATTGCCATCGTTCCATATCGTTCAAACCCAAGCAGCAAGGACACATAATACAGAATCGCGCCAAAATAACCGGCCAGTTCCAGAAATTCTGTCTGTTCTTTATGAACGCCCATTGCTTTATAAAGCTCCTGCATTCCCAAAAGTGATACGCAGAGCAGCGTCACAAACAGTACATAGTCCCCGCTTATGATCGTAAGAAGCGCAGCGAGCACAAGCAGAATGCCGCTTATAAGTCGTGTCTTAAACATATCTTTATTCCTCCTTCACGCCTCCGTAGCGGCGGTCTCTTCCATTGTACTTCTCGATTGCTCTGATCAGATCTTCTTTATGGAAATCCGGCCATGCAACATCTGTAAAATAAAATTCCGTATATGCCAGCTGCCACATAAGAAAATTAGACAGTCTCTGTTCTCCACTCGTTCTGATCAGCAGATCCGGGTCCGGTACTCCTGCTGTATCCAGATATCCTTCGATCGTATCTTCTGTAATTTCATGTGGATCCAATTTCCCGTCAGCTGCATCTTTTGCAAGACGCCGCATTCCACGGGTAATCTCGTCACGGCTTCCATAATTCAGTGCAATCTGAAAATACAGTTCATCATAATCCTTTGAGAACTCTTCCAGTTCTCTGATCTTATCCTGAATATCCGGTGCAAATGCAGTCGGATCACCAATGACTTTTACACGCATATGGTTTTTTTCTGCACTCTTCATGCATTTTTTCAGATAACTACGAAACAGCTTCATCAGGCCTTCCACTTCTTCTCTGGAACGTTTCCAGTTCTCTGTGGAAAACGCATATACTGTAAGATATTTTACTCCCAGATCTTTGATGTCATCACAGATGGATTCAAGGTTTGCGCAGCCTTTAATATGTCCATATCCTCTCGGCATTCCCTTCGCTTTTGCCCATCTGCCATTTCCATCGAGAATAATTGCAATGTGATTGGGAACTTTCATATTCTCCATGTTTTCTCCTCTCTTTGCTGAGCGAACAGAAAGAGAGCCCTTTCCGGCTCTCCCTCTCCCTCCTGTCTGACAGTTCTATAATGAGTTATTATACTGTCAGGATCTCTTTTGATTTCGTATCAACTGCCGCATCGATCTTTTTGATGAATTTATCTGTAAGTTTCTGTACTGTATCTTCCAGATCCTTTACTTCATCCTCAGAAACATCCTGCTTAGCCAGTTTCTTAAACGCATCGTTTGCATCACGACGGATATTACGAACAGCAACTTTCGCTGCCTCGCCTTTTTTCTTTACGTCTTTTACGAGTTCCTTACGACGTTCCTCAGTAAGTTCCGGAAGAACCAGACGGATCAGTTTTCCGTCATTGCTCGGGTTCAGTCCGAGATCAGATGTAAGGATTGCTTTCTCAATACCTTTGATCAGGCTGGATTCCCATGGCTGGATCTGAATCATTCTTGCCTCCGGTACTGTAATGTTCGCTACCTGCTGAAGCGGTGTCGGGCTGCCATAATAATCTACTGTGATCTTATCAAGAATATGCGGATTTGCACGTCCTGCACGGATCGTTGTCAGCTCTGTCTCAAAGCTCTCCAGTGTTTTTGTCATTTTCTGCTCATATTTCAGAACTCTTTCATCCATTGTCGAATTCTCCTTCTCCGATTTTATTTTTAGAATTCCTTATACAGTTACTTTCGTTCCTGTAAATTTACCATGTACTGCATTTACAATGCTGTTCTCTTCTTCAAGTCCGAATACCAGCATCGGCATCTTCTGCTCCAGACACATGATTGATGCAGTAAGGTCCATTGCTGCAAGTTTCTTATCAACAACTTCTTCGATAGAAATCTCATCGTATTTTACAGCATTCGGGTTCAGCTTCGGATCGCTGTCATAAATACCGTCGACTGCTTTCGCAAGAAGGATCGCTTCTGCTTCAATCTCCACTGCACGCAGAACGGTTGCTGTATCTGTTGAAAAATACGGATGGCCTGTACCGCCTGCGAAAAACAGGATCTTACCTTCTGCAAACGCTTCTTCTACAGCATCTTTAGAGTAAAGCTTTGTGAACGCACCACACACGAACGGTGTGAAGATTTCTGTTTTAAGTCCAAGATATCTGCAGATATCGGATACATAAATACAGTTCATAACTGTAGCAAGCATACCAATCTGGTCTGCTTTATTACGATTGATCGTTTCGCTGGTACGTCCTCTCCAGAAGTTACCACCACCGATTACGATTCCGATCTGTGTACCTTCTTCTGCTACTGCACGGATCTGTTTTGCCACGGCAATGACAGTCGCCTCGTCAAATCCCTTTTTTTCAGCTCCGGCAAGAGCTTCTCCGCTTAATTTCAGTAATATTCTTTTCATAGATCATTTATCCTTTCCCCCAATGCCGCAGCATTGTTTATCTTTACCAAACTCCTGTAACGATCTCGTTTCCATCTTCATCTACAGATGTAGAAACAGTGAAATCTGAATAATAGTAATATCCTGTCGTTCCGGTCGCTGAGTCATCATCATACTCGGAAGACTGAGAATCACCCACTGCTGCTGCAAGATCATCAATCGACATACCAATATATTTCTCAGCTGTCTGGATCGTAGAATTCGTCGGATCATCGCTGTCCGGACTGTTATTATTGCTATTATTGTTATTATCATTAGACGGAGCAGTTGTCGGATCCGGATCATCTGTATTTGAATTATTCGAATCATCCGGTGTCTCTGTCGGGGTCGGCGTTACAGAATCACTGTCTTCGTCTGTATCCAGACCAAGTCTTTTCTTAACGTCATTTAAAGTAGAAATTTCTTTCGTGCTGTTTGCCGTCATATAAGTTGCATACGGAATCGCATCTTCATCTTTACCATCCATACGAAGTGTGATCTGCTTAATTGTTGTAAGAGGAAGTTTTCTGAAGAAGCATTCGTTCTTATCTTCGTCCGTATAGGTGATTCTGATATCATATGTCGTTGAATCAGACTTCGGTTTCTCATAATAATAAACCGCGTTATCTCCACTCTTTAAAGTAAACATACCATTTACCAGATCATCGCCCCATTCATCAGCTTCTTCCTCATCCGCATCATCGGACGGTGTCTCTCTGATGTAAATCGCTGCGATCTCAGAACCTGTCTGATTTACGATCGTTACTTTTGATGCAGTGGATGTCTTCTCACCCATCACATTCTTCTCAACCGTTTCTTCCATATTTACCAGTTCCGGCGTTGGTGTCGGTGATACTGCTGTTTCTTCTGTCGGGGTCGGTGTAGCCTGAACCACAGAAGCTGTATCATTTTTTTTGCCGCATCCTGCTGCCAGAATCGTTACAGCCAGCAGTCCGGCGGCTGCCAGATATTTCTTTCTGATCATATATATTTCCTCCTATTCTAGTCGCGGAACAGGTTACTGTTTACTCCATTCACAGTAACCGGAATAGTCATCTTTTATAACATCTTTTTATAAAATCTTTTAGTTTAATTATACAGAGTATCAAATTCTTGTCAACCAATTGTCTTCGAATTCATACTTTTTTTAAGTTAGAGATTTTTGACTTTAAATTCTCTTTCGGCCTCTCTTCGCTGATCTTTCTTCGCGATATCCTGTCTCTTATCATATAACTTTTTACCTCGCGCAACACCAATCTCAAGTTTTACAAGGCTGTTTTTAAAATATACTTTTAAAGGTACCAGCGTCAGTCCTTTCTCCTGCAGGCTGCCCTCAATCTTATTGATCTCGTGTCTGTGGAGAAGCAGCTTACGGACCCGCATAGGATCTTTATTAAAAATATTTCCTTTTTCATATGGGCTTATATGCATCCCGTAAATATATATTTCTCCCTTTTCCACACGGATAAAAGATTCTTTAATACTGCATTTTCCTGCGCGAAGCGATTTTACCTCCGTTCCCGCAAGTGCGATTCCAGCTTCATAGGTATCTTCTATAAAATAATCATGAAAAGCCTTTTTATTATTCG
>CAVFJK010000207.1:3173-5519 GCA_963622815.1 Ruminococcus bicirculans (ex Wegman et al. 2014) | reverse complement strand
GCCCTCCCCTCGCAGATTTTTCTATTTCCAAAACAGAAGGGATGCCGGGCAGTTCCCGGCACATTCTTTTCTTGCAAGTAATCCCAAAATAGATTATATTTATAAATAAGATATTTATTTAACAAGCATAAAGAAAAACGTCCACTTGCGGTGGACGGAACAGGAGCCTTCTTATGATCGACGTAAAGAGTATCAGTACACACTGTACAAGAACAGAATTTGTCGGAACAACCGTCCTGGATACGATCGGACTGGTGATTTCTGGTATTGATGATACATTATTAAAAGAAATGAATGTTGGAACGAAATACCACGCATTGGGTCTTTTCAGTTCCCGAACCGGTGCTGCCGGACAGATCACTGCAATCGATGATGCTGTTAAAGCAACCAACACCGACGTACTTTCCATTGAATTCCCACGAGACACGAAAGGCTGGGGCGGTCACGGAAACTATATTGTGATCGGCGGAAACGATGTCTCTGATGTACGCCATGCGATCGAACTTGCTCTCGAACTTACAAAAAGAAACGCAGGCGAACTTTATATCAGTGAATCCGGTCATCTGGAATTCACTTTCTCTGCAAGTGCAGGATCCGCGTTGCAGAAGGCATTTCATGCAGTTCCGGGTGAGGCGTTTGGTTTTATGGCAGGCTCACCGGCTGCGATCGGTCTTGTAATGGCCGATACCGCCATGAAAGCTTCTGCCGTAAACATTACCTGCTATATGACTCCAAGCGTCGGAACCAGTCATTCCAACGAAGTTATTCTCGGCATCTCCGGTGATGCCAGTGCAGTTAAAGCAGCCGTTCTCGAAGCACGTCAGGTAGGTCTTGAACTGCTGATCGGAATGGGCTCCTATCCTGAGATTCCGGGTACCCCATATCTGTAATCATGTATTTTTCAAACATCTATCATTCAACACAAAAACAGCAGACCCGCGGGCCTGCTGTTCTTATATTTATCTGAATTTCCCCTTAGTGTGCTGTCTCATCGATTTTCAGTTAAATAATGCACTAATTTAACTGGTATACATCTGCATACTGTAATCCGAAGCTCAGTGCCTCGCTATGACTGCTGCAGTAAATATCAACATGTCCATAAGGAGTTCCAAGGTCTTCTACTGTATAAACATTTCCGTTGATGAGAAGTTTTGTTCCAAACGGTACACCTGCCATCGCAACGGTACGTCCTGCTACCGGTGTTGTACCACTTGCAGTTGCATTTCCGGCTGTTCCGCAGCACTGTGCACAGTTACAATATCCTGTCAGTTTAAAGTTACCAAGGTAAGTTCCCTGACTGGAAGAACTGGATTCTGAGGAACTTGTGTCGGAAGAACTTGTGTCAGAAGAAGCTGTATCTTCAGCTGCTGTGCTGTCTGAAGATGTATCTTCGGAATAATCACTGCTGTCTGTTGATGATGTATCCTCTGTGTATGTGGTATCTTCGCTGTAGTCTTCACTGTCTGAAGCAGTATCCTGTGTTTCGGAAGCATCGCCGGATTCATCTGCTACATCTTCTGATGCATCTGTTTCATCCTGAGCGGCTTCTGCTGCTTCCTGTGCAGCTGCTGCTTCTGCGGCTGCAGCCTCGGCAGCTCTTTCCTGCTCTGCCTGTTCCATCAGCTGTGAAATACTGCTGTCTGCACTGTTCACCTGAGCCATAAGAGCATCCGCTTCTTCCTGGCTTGCACTGATCTGGCTTACATAGGAATTAATATTATCACTGGTAGTTGCTACCAGATTCTGCACTTCCTGCTGCTTTGAGCTCTTCTCTGTAAGAAGATTTCCAATAGAAACAGATTCCTCTTCTACCTGAGCCTCCTGAGTCTTAATTGCCTCCTGAGTCTCCTCATATTTCTTCAGCATATTTCTGTCATATGTAGAAATCGTAGCTACATTATTTGCCTGATTCATGAAATCAGAAAGATTATCGGATGACAGGAGCATTTCCAGCATGGTGCTTCCGCCATGCTCGTACATATACTGGATACGAAGTTTCATTGCCTCGTACTGATCCTGTGCATTCTGCTTTGCCACTTCAAGCTGAGCCTTTACATTCTTAAGCTCTTCTTCTTTCTCGGCAGCCTCAATGCTGAGCTGTGAGATACTGTCTGTAAGTTCATTATATTGGGAATTCAGTTCTGTAAGGTAGGACTCAAGTTCCTGTTTCTTGCTTTCCAGACCGCTGATATTCGCCTGAGCCTGTGCAAGTCCTGCCTGTGCTTCCTGCTTCTGTGCCTGTGCGGCTGCAATCTGATCTTCTGTGGAAGCAAATACGGTTGTTCCCATAGATACGGTCACTGCACATGCCAACAGCAGTGAAAGAACTTTCTTACTCTTCATAAA
>CAVFJK010000207.1:2410-3163 GCA_963622815.1 Ruminococcus bicirculans (ex Wegman et al. 2014) | reverse complement strand
ATAAAAACACCTCTTAAATATTTTGTACGTTAAGTATAACACATTCTCATAAATAATCAACACTTTCATTGCATTTTTGTAACAATCATGTAACATTTCACATTTTCGTCACCGGATTTCCAGTAGATTTTCCTTCGATAATTCCAGATTGTTACAAAACCATTTCATTTTTTACATCTTTCCCCAGAACAGAAACTTTTCCGCAGAACGAATTGGACAATCTTGCTTCAAATAACGCAAAAAAATCCGGGAACCCAGATTTATTCTGAATCCCCGGATAATTTTATTTCTTATTATAAATCATAAAAACCCGCCTGTTTCTTCCACAGACAATTTACTTATGCCTCTGCCAGTTCCTCTTCCGGCTCTGCTTCCAGCATTTCCTGATACTTCTCAAGAATCAGTGTCTGGAGCATATCTCTGGTGCGGGAATTGATCGGATGAGCAATATCTCTGTATTCACCGTCTGTAGCCTTACGGCTCGGCATTGCAATAAACAGTCCTTTCTCGCCTTCGATCACTTTAATATCATGAACTACAAATTCTTCATCGATCGTAATCGAAACGACTGCTTTCATTTTCCCTTCTTTTGCTACTTTTCTCACACGTACGTCTGTAATATTCATCGTGCCTGCCCCTTTCATTTTCATACGCATTTTATTTTATAATGACCATGCGCTTCGTTCCCGGTCATATTTAACACTTTTATAATCCGTAGCGTTCGTTTTTTTCAACAACGATCCTGACTTCGCC
>CAVFJK010000207.1:0-2400 GCA_963622815.1 Ruminococcus bicirculans (ex Wegman et al. 2014) | reverse complement strand
CTCTTCTCCTTTGTAAGTGGAGTTCGCCCGAATAGTATCCCTGCTTTCAACAATACAATTCTCTATTACGGTGTTATCTCCGATATAAACATCATTAAGAATCACAGAATTTCTGATCACACAGTTATTACCCACATATACACTCTTAAACAGGACAGAGTTTTCTACCTCTCCGTTAATAATGCATCCACTGGCAATAAGGCTGTTCTTTACAGCTGCGCCCGGATTATATTTTGCCGGCGGAAGATCATCAATCTTTGTTTTAATTCCCGGTTCCTGTTTAAAGAAATAATTACGGATCTCCGGCTGCAGAAATGCCATGTTTGTACGATAATAAGCTTCTGCAGTAGAAATATTACTCCAGTAATCTTCTGTCATATAACCATAGATTCGTTTCAGGTTTTTATAACGAATCAGGATATCATTTACAAAGTCGTGTCTGCCTTCCTGAGCCGCGCGCTCGATCAGCTCGATCAGGAGTCTTCTTCTCACAACATAAATACCTGTTGATATTGTATTATAAGAAGAAACGATCGGTTTCTCTTCGAATTCAACGATTCTTCCGTCATCATTCATGCGAAGCACGCCAAAACGCTCTACTTCTTTCTGCTCCTGGCAGGTCGTGCATACAACGGTAATATCTGCACGTTTTGCGATGTGATATTCCAGCACTTTATTGTAATCCATCTTGTATACACAGTCGCCGGATGCGATGATCACATACGGTTCATGACTCTTTTTCAGGAAATCGATATTCTGATAGATTGCATCTGCTGTTCCCTGATACCACAGGCTGTTATCTTTCGTGATCGTAGGAGTAAATACAAACAGACCTCCCTGCTTTCTACCGAAATCCCACCATTTCGAGGAACTTAAATGCTCATTTAATGATCTTGCATTATACTGCGTCAGAACTGCAACTTTCTGAACATGGGAATTCGCCATGTTACTCAGTGCAAAGTCGATGCTGCGGTAGCTTCCCGCTACAGGCATCGCTGCAATTGCCCTCTTATCCGACAGTTCTCTCATACGATTATTGTTTCCGCCAGCCAGAATAATTCCAATTGCTCTCATGCCTGCTCACCATCCTTTGCCTTAATGATCTGTCCGCTTTCCAGGATTCCTCCCGGATAATCTTCTGCTGTCGTCACTCCGGATATTGCAGTGTTTCTTCCTATTTTAACATCATCCGGAATTACGCTCTGTTCGCCGACAGTCGCAAGCCCGAACGCATATACAGCCGGTTTCAGCACGTTTTCTGCTTCTTCACCACATCCAAGCGTTACATGGTCTCCAATCGTAACATCCTCTGCCACGATTGCCTTATCCAGAACACAGTTTCCTCCAATCACAGTATTCCTCATAATGATCGAATCATGCACCACCGTTCCCTTACCGATCACAACATTCGGTCCGATCACAGAATGACGGACCTCACCGTAGATCTCAGCACCTTCACCGATGATACACTGATCCGTCACCGCATCTGCCGCAACATACTGCGGAGGGATGATGTCGCCCTTTGTATAGATCTTCCAGAATTCTTCATAAAGATTAAATTCCGGAATGATATCGATCAGCTCCATATTCGCTTCCCAGTAAGATCCAAGCGTTCCTACATCTTTCCAGTAGCCATTATATTCATATGCAAAAAGTCTCTGTCCCTTATCCTTACAATAAGGAAGGATATGTTTTCCAAAATCACAGTTACTCTGATCTTTCAGTGCGATCAGCGCCTCTTTAAGAACCGGCCAGCTGAATATGTAGATACCCATGGAAGCAAGATTACTGCTCGGCTTCTCCGGTTTCTCCTCAAATTCTGTTACACGTCCGGATTCATCTGTGACCATGATGCCGAAACGGCTGGCTTCCTCAATCGGAACCGGCATGCACGCAATCGTAACGTCTGCCTTATTTGCCTTATGATAGTTCAGCATCACTTCGTAATCCATTTTATAAATATGGTCTCCCGACAGGATCAGTACATAGTCCGGATTATACTGCTGCATATAATCCAGGTTCTGGAAGATCGCATTGGCGGTTCCTGTGTACCATTCACTGTTTGTACTCTTCTCGTATGGAGGAAGTACCGTTACTCCGCCCTCATTTCGATCCAGATCCCACGGAATACCTATTCCGATATGCGTATTCAGACGCAGCGGCTGATACTGTGTCAGCACTCCGACTGTGTCGATACCTGAATTAATACAGTTACTTAATGGAAAATCAATAATACGGTATTTACCGCCAAAAGCGACTGCAGGTTTCGCAACCTTTTGTGTCAGTACTCCCAGTCTGCTGCCCTGACCACCTGCCAGAAGCATGGCGATCATTTCTTTTTTCATCATCTAGCAATCACCTCTTGTATGTTATGATGTCTCATTATAGCATACTTTACCT
>CAVFJK010000206.1:0-4607 GCA_963622815.1 Ruminococcus bicirculans (ex Wegman et al. 2014) | reverse complement strand
GTATTCTATCATTTATAAAGTTGTAAACTGGTGTAAAATAATAAAAATACAGAAAAAAACCCGTTGACAGATTAAAAAAAACCGACTATATTAACATTAATAAAAGGGAGTAACTGGCGCCTGTCAGACTTGCAAAGTAGAAAATCAGGCGTTTGCGATGTCGTCAGTACGATGAGCAATCATCCGTATCGTAATGAAATGGTGAGACTTTTATTGCATATTTTTTGGTGTGCAATAAAAGTCTCTTTTTTTGTACACCAGTAAGGGAGGAATGGCTTATGTTGACAAATGAGCAGGCGAGAGAGAATCTGAAAAAATACGGCCCGAATGAACTGGAAGAGGGAAAGAAGAAGAGCACATTTCAGATATTTGCGGAGCAGTTCAAGGATTTCCTTGTAATTATCCTGATCATCTCGGCGGTGATTTCAGGATTTCTCGGAGATGCGCAGAGCGCAATTGTAATCTTTGTGGTCATCACCATGAATGCAATCCTTGGAACGGTGCAGACGGTGAAGGCGGAGCAGTCCTTGAACAGTCTGAAGCAGTTGTCGGCACCGGATGCGAAAGTTATGCGTGACGGACAGCTCATGCAGATTCCGGCGAGAGAAGTGACAGTCGGTGATGAAGTAATCGTGGAAGCCGGTGATCTGATTCCAGCAGATGGTAAATTACTTACCGTTGCAAGTCTCAAAGTTGATGAAAGTGCACTGACAGGTGAGAGTCTTCCAGTGGAGAAATCTTTGGATGAGGTTCCGGAAGGTGCCGCACTTGGAGACCAGACGAACCGGGTATTTTCCGGAAGCTTTGTGACATACGGAAGAGCATCCTTTGAAGTGACGGAAGTTGGAATGAGTACGGAGGTCGGCAAGATTGCCGGACTTCTGAAAAATGCATCAGAGAAACAGACACCGCTTCAGAAGAATCTGGACGATTTTGGAAAGAAGCTGTCTATCACGATTCTTGTATTTTGCGGAATTTTATTTGCAATCAGCGTGATCCGTGGAGAATCCATTGTAAATGCATTTTTATTTGCGGTAGCGCTGGCAGTGGCAGCAATCCCGGAGGCATTAAGTTCTATCGTGACCATCGTGCTTTCCTTTGGTACTCAGAAAATGGCGAAAGAGCATGCGATTATCCGCAAGCTTCAGGCGGTCGAAGGACTTGGCAGCGTGTCAATCATTTGCTCCGATAAGACGGGAACTCTGACGCAGAATAAGATGACCGTGGAAGATTATTATGTAAATGGAGAGCGGGTCAGCGCGGAAAATGTTGATCTGAATGCGCGGGCACAGAAGGAACTTCTGATGTTCAGTATACTCTGTAATGACTCGACCAACCGCGACGGACAGGAGCTTGGTGACCCGACGGAGACGGCACTTATTAACCTTGGGAGCAGACTTGGTGTAGATTATGAGAAAGTCCGTGAGACGTATCCGAGACTTTCCGAAGTACCATTTGACAGTGACAGAAAGCTTATGTCTACAGAACATTTTATGGATGGACGTTATATCATAGTCGTAAAAGGTGCTGTGGATGTGCTGCTTGAGCGAATGAGCCGGATTCAGGACGGAGATACTCTGAGAGAGATTACGGAAGAGGACCGCGTAAAAATCGAGGTACAGAATAAACATTTCTCCGAAAATGGACTTCGTGTACTGGCATTTGCGTATAAGACGCTGGATCAGGAGCAGGGACTTACATTAAACGATGAAAATGACCTGACATTCCTAGGACTTATTTCTATGATGGATCCGCCGAGAGTGGAATCAAAGGATGCAGTTGCGGAATGTATCAAAGCCGGAATCAAGCCGATTATGATTACGGGCGACCACAAGGTGACGGCAGCAGCTATCGCAAAACGAATCGGAATTCTGGAAAATATGTCGGAGGCCTGTGAGGGCGCGGTCATCGAGGACATGACGGACGAAGAACTGCAGGAGTTCGTGCCGAATATTTCCGTGTATGCAAGAGTGTCACCGGAGCACAAAATCCGCATCGTGCGGGCATGGCAGGAGCGCGGAAATATTGTGGCAATGACCGGAGACGGTGTGAATGATGCTCCGGCGTTAAAGCAGGCGGACATCGGAGTTGCCATGGGAATTACGGGAAGCGAAGTTGCCAAAGACGCGGCGGCTATGGTGCTGACGGACGACAACTTTGCGACAATCGTCAAGGCAGTGGAAAATGGCCGGAACATTTACCAGAATATTAAAAATGCAATTCAGTTCCTGCTTTCCGGGAATTTTGCGGCAATTCTTGCAGTTTTGTATGCATCACTTGCAAGCCTGCCGGTTCCATTTGCACCGGTACATTTACTGTTCATCAACCTTCTGACAGACAGCTTACCGGCAATTGCGCTTGGTCTTGAGCCGCACAATCCGGAAGTGATGAAAGAAAAACCGCGTGCCATGGGCGAGTCTATTCTGACAAAATCATTTCTCACAAGCATCGGAGTGGAAGGTCTGTGCATCGGAATTATGACCATGACAGCATTTATGATCGGATACCGGGGTGGAAATGCAGTGCTTGCAAGTACCATGGCATTTGGAACACTTTGCAGCAGCCGTCTTGTGCACGGACTCAACTGCAAGGCAAATAAACCGGTCATCTTTACAAAACGGTTCTGGAATAACATTTACCTGATCGGGGCATTTGTACTTGGCTGGCTGCTTATCACAGGTGTGCTGATGATCCCGGCACTTCAGGGAATGTTCAAAGTGCAGACACTGACCGTGACAGAGTTGATGATCGTGTACGGACTGGCACTGTTGAACCTGCCGGTAATTCAGTTGCTGAAATATATTAGAAACATAGGAAAAGAAAAGTAATAACTATCATCTTAATGGCAGGGCTTTTTCTATGTGATTTCTGTGTAAATTTCTATAGCTAAGCTATTGAAAAAACTTCTATTATCATCTAACATGATAAAATTAGAAGGAAAAGAGAGTTTTATCAGATTTCTCCAAATGATAATAGAAGAGTTTTAATAATGGGCAAAGATAAAAATCATATACTCGGGCATGTCCTTGCATGTGGTACGCAGATCATGTGGGGCGCGACCTTTGTATCCACAAAAGTACTTCTGAAATATTTCTTACCGGTAGAAGTACTGTTTACACGTGCAGTGCTGGCTTTTGTGGCACTGCTCATATTCTACCCGCATCATATGAAACTGAAAAATCCAAAACAGGAATTTGTGTTTGCCGGGGCAGGACTGTTTGGAATCGTATTGTATTATATGCTGGAAAATACGGCTTTGACGATGACATATGCATCTAATGTCGGGATTATTGTCGCGTGTGCACCGTTTTTTGTAGCAGTGATCGTCGGAATCTTTTTTAAGAATGAAAAATCAGGGATTTATTTTTACATAGGATTTGTGGTTGCAATCACAGGAGTCATTTTGATCAGCCTGAATGGACAGAAAAATTTCCAGCTCAACCCATTAGGCGATGGTCTGGCATTTATTGCAATGATTTCATGGGGATGTTATTCTGCTTTAATCAAAAAGATTGGGGAATGGGACTATCCAACGATTGCGGCTACCAGAAGAATCTATTTTTATGGAGTTCTTTTTCTGATTCCGGTCCTGATTCAGCAGAAAGCCTCCTGGAAACCGGAGGTTCTGATGAAGCCGGAGGTACTTGCAAACTTTCTGTTTCTGGGACTCTTTGCCAGTGCAGTAGGATTCCTGCTCTGGAACCTTTCTACAAAATGGATCGGAGCGGTAAAAACGAGTGTATACATTTATGTTTCACCGGTAGTGACTGTGGTATTATCTATGCTGGTGCTTCATGAAAAAATGACAGTAGTATCTGTGATCGGATCTGCACTGATTTTTGTAGGTCTTGTGATCTCACAGAAGCGTAAAAAAACAGGGGATGGAGTTTGAGGGTATTTAACTCCGTCCCCTGTGACTTTTATGATCCTATTAAAACCTGCTTACCTTCAAAAGCAAAACCATATTTTCGAATTCTGTCAGATGGAATCCCTCTGCCTTCCAGTTCAACCATAAGCCCCAGAACGAAACCATGATAAAATCGTTCTAATCTTCCGTTACTTCTGTGAACCAGTCATGAATCATGTTTTCAAACATCAGTCGTACTTCCTGGTTGGTCAGAGCAAGATAATAATATTCTCTGCCTGTGCGAATGTCGCATTGATGCTTCGTCACTTTGAGGTAACCACCTGCCAGCAACAGACTCCAGATTGCAGTAGTGGAATCAGTCAGTTGGCTGAATACGATTTGTTCGTCCAATGTAGTATAAATAGTCTGGCCTTTGAGTAGATCTTCAAATTGCATTTTAAGTTTGCGCCCACTTTCTCGAATTAGTGCTCCGACAAAGCGATTGCTACTGGTATTGGCCCAGTACGGGGAAAAGCGACGCGTCTTCAGATAATTCAAGATTGACCAGGGATTGTAAATATCCTGGATTTCTCCAAAAGTAAAACCATCATACCAGACCTTTATTTCCTGTTTTTTATCCTCAATGCTATATTCTTTCAGGGCTTCAAATACTTCTGGCTCTGTAAAACCAAAACTGTCAGCATATGCCTGAGAAGTAGTAGTGATCACGACAAGATTGTTCAGATCAGAGAATACTGAT
>CAVFJK010000205.1:0-6134 GCA_963622815.1 Ruminococcus bicirculans (ex Wegman et al. 2014) | reverse complement strand
ATAACTATCAGGTAGAAGCCAAAGATCCGACTGCGGTGAAGCTGTCTATGATGCTCGCGCGTATCTGGCAGGCAATCTGTGATCCGGTGTTTGGAGGAATCGCAGAAAACACCCGAAGCAAGCTGGGAAGGTACCGCCCGTATATTTTGTACGGAGCACCACTTCTTGCGTTGTTTAACTGTCTTACTTTTTTAAATCTTGATATCCCGGTCAGTGCAAAAACTATATGGTGTACCGTTACATATATTGCATGCTGTACCGTTTATTCTTTTGCGAATGGTGCAGTTGCGTGTATCGTGAATTCCCTTACTTCGATTAATGAAGAGAGAGTCTCGGCCAATGCTGTAAAGGGAGTGGTATCCAGTGTTTTTGGTATTATTGTAAGCGCCGTAACCATGCCGCTGATCATGAAGTTTGGAGGCGGAAACAAAAAAGCGTAAAACAAAATCAGCTGCTTATGATCGCTTCTTCATTCAAAAATGCCTTCAAGGACTGGAATGTAGCGTGGCTGATGATCGCGATGATCATATATCTGACAGGAATTTTCGGAAGAATTGGAGTTATGGCATATTACTTTATTTACGTACTCCAGGCACCTATGGGAATTGCGGCCTTTGGAACTGCCATGACAGCAGGTATGCTGGTAGTTAATTGCTATACACCGCAGTTTTTGAACAAAATAAATAAGAAATATGGAGAATATTGATGAAGCAGCCTCGGAAATCTGGCAGCCTGCGCAGAAGAAGTGATCGGTGCATGGGCAATGGGATGGCAAAAGGAAGACTGTGTCTCCATCCTGGATGGAATGAAAAATGCAAATGCCAGTGTGAAATATTACCCATGCGGGGGTCCGGAAGGAACATTAAATGAAAAAGAGATTGAAGCGGCAGTACAGGACGGAGATGTTATCGTTGCAGTTGTGGGCGAGCTTGTCAATATGACAGGAGAGGCCTCCTCAAAGGCAAACATCGAGCTTCCGGGAGAACAGCGGAAAATGCTTGAGCTGTTATTGAAATCCGGAAAGCAGGTAGTGACAGTGCTCATGAACGGCCGTCCGCTGGCCTTGGGCTGGGAAGCAGAAAATCTTCCGGTGCTGGTAGAAACATGGCATCTTGGAATCCAGATGGGAAATGCAGTTGCAGATATGCTTTACGGAAAGGTTAATCCGAGTGGAAAGCTGGCTGCTTCTTTCCCGGCAGTCAGTGGCCAGTGCCCGATTTATTACAATCATACCAGCACAGGAAGACCTGCAAGCGGAAGTAAATTTACTTCGAAATATATGGATGCTCCGTGGGGGGCGATTTTCCCGTTTGGATATGGACTGAGCTATTCTGCATTTGAATACTCCAATCTGGAGCTGAAAGAGACAGATACCACTGTAAAGGTAAAGGTTCAGCTGAAAAATACAGGGGCAGTTAAGGGAACAGAGACTGTACAGTTTTATGTACAGGATGTTACTGCGAAGCTGGTACGTCCGGTCAAAGAGCTGAAGGCGTTCCGAAGAGTTACGCTGGAAGCAGGAGAAGCACAGTACGTGGAAGTGGAGATTTCCAAAGCAGAGCTTGGATATTACGATAATGATGCCAGATATGTAAGGGAAGATGGTTTATTCAGGTTCTATGTGGGAGGAAATTCCAGAGACAACATGTGTGAAGAACTAAGAATTGCTTTTTCGGACAATCAGTAAGATAAAACAGAGGTAATGACCGGAATGAAGAGTCATTACCTCTGCTTTTTTTGCTGTGAAGATGCAGCCGGGAATTGTATGAAAAAGTCACGATTCAATGATCGAATGATTCAGATAGATTTTCCGGTCTTTTGTGAGCTCTTTTGTGATGAGGCCGTCAAGAGTCCGGATTGCTTCCTGGCCAAGAGAACAGAAATCGGGAATTACTCTTGTCACCGGGATATGGAAGGTATCGATGATTTCTTCCGTATCAAAGGATGCAAATAATATTTTCTCAGATTTCGATGAGCTGCGCAGCAGCTCGTAATAGCAGCCGATCATGGTAGGGGTGCACATAAAGAGCAGTCCGTCGGCCTCATATCCGATATCGGATAATTCATGGGCAAGCTGGATTCCTTCTTCGATGGTTACATCCTTTTTCAGGAGCTGGTTTTCATCAAAGGGAAGCCCGTTATCCTCAAGTGCATCCCGGAAACCGCGGATGCGGAGTCTGGTATTGTAAGGAAAAAGATTGCTTCTGGCAGAAGTCGTGCAGATCAGCAGAGGATTCCTGCAGCCCTTCTTTAATAACGCGCAGGTCAGGTCGTAAGCCATCTGCCGTTCGTTGAAGGATACAGAGCAGAAGCCGGTTGCCTGTGCGGTGTTATCGTAGAGCAGAACTCCCGGAAGCGTTTCCACCAGATCAAGAAGTGGTCTGGAAACCGGACTGTATTCAAAAAACAGGATACCGGCCAGGCTTTTCTTTGAGAATGATTTTATGAAAACAGCTAAATCGTTTTCATTCTTTTCATCTGTGCATATGTATAAGGTCAGGGTATATCCATACTCAAGGGCTGCCTGTCTGAGGGAAAAAAGAAGATTCTCCACAAAGACACTTACCACGCAGATGATGATCTTGTTTTCCGGGGATTTCGTCTGCCTGTTTGGTTCATAATGTAATTGCTCGATCGCACTGAGAACCTGTTGTTTCTTCTCGGGAGATACCATAAAATCACTGTTTAGTACGCGGGAAACGGTTGCGATCGAGACGTTGGCCAGCTTTGCGACATCAACAATAGTAGCCATAGTTAACCTCCATAAATTATTCTGCTGTCTGTAAACAGCGTCTTCTGTTGCTATTATAGAAGAATTTATGAAAAAACTCAATACATATCGCTTTGGTTTTCATGAAAAAACCGATGAAAATATATACAAAATCGAGAAATTAAATTTATACATAACTCACAAATATGAAAATAAAATGTAAATTCGCTTGAAAATAAATGAAAACAATGATATATATGTTTACAGAAAACAACAGGAGGTAAAGAGATGGACTTAAAGGAAAAACTGCAAAAGGGATCGGATAATTATATCTTTCCATTTTTATGGATGCGTGGCGAAGAAGAAAGCGTGCTCCGTACCGAAATGGAAAAAATATATGAATGTGGGATCCGGGCAGTTTGTGTAGAGGCTCGTCCGCATCCGGATTTCTGCGGTGATGGATGGTGGCATGACATGGATATCATCATCGACGAAGCGGAAAAGAGGGATATGAAGATCTGGATCCTGGATGACAAGCATTTCCCGACAGGATATGCAAACGGACTGATCGAGACAAAGTATCCGGAGCGCAGGAAACAGTATATCAATTATACGACTGCGGACGTTTTTGGAGATTCTCATCAGCTTGATCTTCAGGTGAAGAGAATGTTAAAGCCTGTAATGAAGTTCTGGGATTTCGGAAAGAAGTTTGATGAAGAGGAACGTGCAAACAATTATCTTCTTGCATTGACGGCTGTAAGGATCGCTCACGGAAATATTTTGGAAGAGGAAACGATAGACCTCAGAGACTGTTACGATGGAACCTGGGCGAGATTCCAGCTTCCGGAAGGCTCCTGGAGAGTATATGCCGTATATGTGACCAGGACAGATGGCGGAGAGCCGCATTACATTAATATGATCGACCGTGTGTCAGCCTATACACAGATCGAAGGTGTGTATGAGATGCATTACAAAAAATATGCAGATCTGTTTGGAACGACTATTGCAGGATTCTTCTCAGATGAACCGCAGTTTGGAAATGTTCCGGGCTTTGAAAAAAATGCCAGGGTCGGATCAATGGAAATGCCTCTCCCATACAGCGAAGAACTCAAAGAAATGATGCTGGAGAAGTACGGAGATGCGTTTTATCAGTATCTTCCATATCTGTGGACGGACACCGTATCCATGGCTAAGTGTGCCGAAATGCGTTATTACTACATGGACTGTGTTTCCAGACTGTATCAGAAAAACTTCAGTGAGCCGATCGGCAGATGGTGCGCAGAGCACAATGTGGAATATATCGGCCATGTAGTGGAGGATGATGGAGCACACAGCAAGCTTGGAATGGGTGCAGCACACTTTTTCCGTGCATTATCCGGACAGCATATGGCAGGAATTGACTGTATCGGAGGCCAGGTGGTTTACGGGGCACCGGTGGAGCTGAGGAAATCCATTGTAGATATTGAAGGGGAATTTTATCATTACTTTCTCGGCAAGCTGGGAACGTCCTGCGGACATCTGGATCCAAAGAAAAAAGGGCGTACCATGTGTGAGCTTTTTGGCGCGTATGGATGGAGATTTGGAACAAGAGATATGAAATATGTCCTGGATCATCTGATCTGCAAGGGAGTCAACCATCTGGTTCCCCATGCATTTTCCATGGCAGAATATCCGGATCAGGACTGCCCTCCGCATTTCTATGCAAGAGGAAACAACCCGCAGTTCCCGTATTTCGCAGAACTTATGAAGTATGCAAACAGGATGTGCGAGATTTTCCAGGGCGGAAAACATATTTCCTCCGTTGCGGTTCTTTATAATGCAGAGGAGGAATGGGCAGGAGAAGTCCTTCCGATGGAGAAGCTGTGTAAGGCACTGCTTACTTCACAGATTGATTTTGATGTGGTAAGTACCGATATGCTTACCGAGAAGGAATATTTCAAAACGGCTGTCAGAGACGGAAAGCTGTATATCAATGATGTGGAATTCGAAGCACTGGTCGTACCGTATGCACAGAGGATCAACCATGAATTATATAACTTTATTCTGGAGAATCCTGAGCTTCCGGTGATCTTTACCGATGCATATCCGGAGTGCGTGGTAGATGATGCGAAGGCTGACATGAAGAAGATTGAAAAGGCAGTCAACGTCAGTGTGCAGAATACAAAGAATCTTGCAGAGTACCTGAAGGCAAATGGAATGTATGATATCAGGATTTCAGAGGAATTTCCGGAATTCAGCTTCTACCATTATGAAAAAGACGGTGCCAGATATATGTTCCAGAATGAAGCGGCAGGAAAGGTATTTGACGCAGTTGTAACGGTTCCGACAGAAGGCAGTCTGGTATATTATGATGGCTTTGCCAACGAGTTTAAGAAACTTGAGGGAACCGTAGAAAACGGAACAACTTCTTTCAGGCTGGAGCTTTTGCCGGGACATTCCTGCGTAGTTCTTGAAATGAAGCCGGATGAGGAAATGGATACCTATGTAATTGCAGCGAAGGAAAAGGAAGGCTGCGTGACAGTGCAGGATATTTCCGGTGGATGGGAATGTGCAATGACCAGCCAGAAGGAATATCCGTCCTTTGGGGAGGTCTTTATGATGGAGGAATTAGAACCGATATCCAGGAAGCATCCGAAATTTGCAGGCGTGATCCGTTATCAGAAAGACATAGAACTTGATAAATCCTATGAAGCTTTATATCTCCATTTTGAACACGTATATGAAGCAATGACCCTGTGGATCAACGGTGAAAAAGTCGGAATCTGCATCACTCCGCCGTATGAGTTTGAGATCAGCAGCTATGTGAAGCCGGGAAAAAACAGCATCCGCATTGAGGCTGCAACAACCCTTGACCGGGATCAGTTAAACTATCCGGCAAAACCCTTTGATTTCTACCATGAAACCATGGAGCCCACCGGAATTTACGGGAAGGTCACACTGACTGGCAGATAAGCGTCATAACTTGTTGAGGCGATATTCAGCCGGACTGACACCGCATTTCTTTTTGAAAACCTTGCCGAAATAACTGGGGCTTTGAAAACCACACAGATAACCGATCTCAGAAGCTTTTTTTTCCGGATATTCCACCAGCATATTGCGGGCATGGGCGATACGGATATTGGTAAGCTCTTCGATGATGGTAAGATGGAGGCTTTGCTTAAAAAGGGCACAGAGATATTCAGGAGTCTTTTCGAGGGCATCGCTCAGATCTGTGAGAGATACGTTTTCAAAATAGTGTTCTTCCAGATAGGAAATGATCAGGGAGACAGTCGGATTGTTCTGGCTGGCACTCTGATCGGAAACCCTGGATATCTGGAGGGAAAGGTTAATGAGAATGCTGTACAGTAATTCCGAATAATAATATTTTTCGTAAGAGATGGTACGTCTGGTTGCCAGGGCAAGACTGTTTAACTGACTGTAGAAC
>CAVFJK010000204.1:0-4977 GCA_963622815.1 Ruminococcus bicirculans (ex Wegman et al. 2014) | reverse complement strand
AGATCGTACAGCTGCTGGCAGATCACTGCTGCATGTTCGGATTCCTGATTTTCTGCAAGATATTTAACCAGCGGATGACTTACATTCAATACGAGGGTCTCCTGTCCACCAAACATGCCAGGATCCATTCCATACATATTGTACATCTTCATCATATCCTGCATACGACGGCTTTCTTCAGAAAGTGTCATCATAGCAGCTACTGATTCATTCTTCAGATTCTCAACTTTCACTTCCAGTTTTTCCATATTCAGATTCTTACGGAACAATTCTGTCAGTGCTTTTGTAGTATCTTCATCAGCAGCGCCTTCACCTTTCAGTTCTTCGGTTACATCTGCATCAATTCTCTTGAACTGAATCGTCTGGTCTTTCTGTTCCAGATGAGAAATGAATGTTGTATCAATGTTATGAGAAAGGATTACCGCATTCTTTCCGGCTTCCCTGAACATATTGATGTACTGGCTCTGCTGTACCGGATCTGTAACATAGAAGATCGAATGTAGTCATGCAGTTTTTCTGAGAACTTGCTGTCTTTAATGCAGCCGAATTTAATGAACGGGCTGATATCATCCCAATATTTCTCATAAGACTCACGATCTGTCTTACACATTCCGGTCAGCTTATCTGCAACTTTCTTGGAAATGTATTCGGAAATCTTCTGAACAAATCCATCATTCTGCAATGCACTTCTGGATACATTCAGCGGCAGATCCGGACAATCGATCACGCCTTTGAGGAGAAGCAGGAATTCCGGAATTACTTCTTTGATATTATCTGCGATAAATACCTGGTTGTTGTATAATTTAATCGTTCCCTCAATAGAATCATATTCTGTATTGATCTTCGGGAAATATAAAATACCTTTCAGGTTAAACGGATAATCCATGTTCAGATGAATCCAGAACAGTGGCTCTTTATAATCCATAAATACTTTACGGTAGAATTCTTTATAATCCTCATCAGAGCACTCATTCGGATGTTTCATCCACAGCGGATTCGGATCACTTAAAGATACCGGACGTTTATTGATCTTTACACGATCACGTGCAGGAGAAACTTCTACAACTTCCTTCTCGCCCTTATCATTCTCTTTCTCTTCTGTCTTTGCATCTTCATGAATATGTTCAACAACAACATCATCATCTTTCAGATCCGCTTCATCGATTGTCTCATATTCCTGCTCTGCATTTGCTTTAGAAAGATAAATATTTACCGGCATGAAAGAACAATATTTCTCGATAACTTCACGCATGCGGTATTCATTACAGAATTCCAGGCTTTCTTCATTCAGGAACAGAGTAATCTCTGTACCAACGGCTGTTCTGTCACCGTCCTGCATATCATATTCTGTTCCGCCGTCACAGCTCCAGTGTACTGCTGTTGCTCCATCTTTATAAGAAAGAGTATCAATGTGTACTTCATCCGCAACCATGAATGCGGAATAAAATCCCAGGCCGAAATGACCGATCATCTGGTCATCTGTTGTCTTGTCTTTATATTTTTCAAGGAACTCTGTCGCACCGGAAAATGCGATCTGTGTAATATATTCCTCTACTTCGTCAGCTGTCATACCAATACCATTATCAATGAATTTCAGAGTTTTGGCATCCGGGTCTACTACTACCTGAACAGCTGCTTTATAATCATCCTGGAACGTATATTCTCCCATCACTTCAAGTTTTTTAAGTTTCGTGATCGCATCACATCCGTTAGATACAATCTCTCTTACAAAAATGTCATGGTCAGAATACAGCCATTTCTTTATGATAGGAAAAATGTTTTCACTGTTAATTGATAAATTTCCGTGCTTTTCAGCCATATTATCCACACTCCTTAGATTTTTTTGTCTTTCTATATACTAATCCCCTTTATTCGAAAAGTCAAGAAAAAATTAGCACTCATTTAAAATGAGTGCTAACAAAACTTTTATCGTTTTTCTTTTCTGCTTTTATTTTTTGTTTTTCTTTTTGTAAAATATCACTCCGCCGATTGCACCTGCCGCAACGATCAGGATACATACAAATGGAAGAATCGGTGTATTATCACCCGTTTTTACAGAACTCTTTCGATTTGCCGCAGGAGTAAGATTTGTTCCAGGTGCGGTAACTTTTGCTTTTGTAATGCTGAAAGATACCTGTCTGGTATCCGTTGTTCCTGTGGATTTCCAGCTGCTTCCGTCATACTGTTGCTGCGCAAAGGCGACCTTCAGGGTATAATCTCCACTCTGTGCCAGTCCGAATGATGCCGTATACGGTGCTGCATTCCAGACATTTGTATTAATGACCGTCCAGCTCTGCGGAACATAACGGGTATCTCCCTTTTTCGGAGAATTATTATCCATTCCGGCTCCAACTGCTGTAAAGGAAATCTTCGTCTGTGTTGTATAAACACCGTTCGCATCAATGCCTGTGATCTTATTATTCTCTGCGGATGCAACTTTCGCACTGTAGGCATTTACGCTTACCTCTATAGATGTAGCAAGACTGATCTTATTATCATTATCCACTCCGGAAGGTAAAGTTACAGTACCGGATACAGTAAATTTCTGAGCATCTGTACTGGACTGTTTATAAGAAGAGTCTTTTACATTCCATGAAACAGCTGCTTTCATGCTTCCCTCTGTTGTTTCGATCACTACTGTAGACGGAAGTTTTAAAGAAGAAGCATCTTTCTTGGTTCCGTTTGCAAGTCCGGTAACAGCTGCAGGCTGCTGAATCTTCGTGAGTACTGCATTTCCTTTCACGACCTGGAAATTTACTTCTACTGACTTATCCGCTGAAATCTTAAGGGGTTCTGAATAGGCTCCTACATCCAATCCCGTCTTAGGCTGTACTGTATAAACAGCTGTTGCCCCCGGTGCCAGTGTAAGCTGTGCAGGATCAACAGAAACTGTAAAGTTTGTCAGTGCTGGCTGTTCCAGAGTTTCTGTTACATTACCATTATTGGTAACTGTAAACTGCTGTGCAGTAACTTCACCATATCCCTTCTTTGCTGTCGCAAAATTGAGAGTTGTCTGAGAAGGATCCAGTGAACGATCTGCTGGAATTACCGTAACTGTTGCAGTGATTAGAATCGTATTTCCTGTTGTATTATCTGTAATCGTAAATGTTTCAGTCGCATTCGCTTGAAGTCCGATCTTTGGCCGAACTTTAAATGCAACTGTTTCTCCGCTCTTCACAACCGTCTTTTGCCAGGTGATATCAAAATACTGTCCCTGTGCTGCCCCCGTACCACTGACTGCTTCTGACAGATCTGCATCTGCATTTCCTTCATTTTTCAGTGTGATCGTCTTTGCCTCTGGAAGTTCTGTATATCCTACTACCAGTGGTCCAAACTCAGCAAGCGTTGTATCAGCCGTAACATTACTTACTGCCGGTGCCGGTATTGTAACGTTTACAGGAACTATGATCTTATTATCGTTGTTATTTTTATCTGCAAACAAAATATTATCCGGATAAGGTGTATCTGTTGCCAGGTTTTCTGCCGGTGTAACTGTAAATGTCCCACTCTCGCCAGCCGGAATCTCCTGTTCAGCAGGCTCTATCGTCACTGCTGGTGCTGCACCTGTTGAAGAAGCAGTTACAGTCACGGCCTGTGCAGAATTATTTTTCACAACAACCTGCTGACTTTCTGTAGATTTAAACGTCAGTCCGGACTCTGTAACAGCATCGTCTACTGCCAGTGTAACTTTTGTTGAAGTATTTCCATTATTTTCATCTTCTGAGGTGTTCCCATCATTCGAAGAATCTGTTGTATTATCTGCCGGAGCTGTATCGCCTTTATTCTGATCATCCGCTGCATCATCTGATGTATTTCCTGCATCTGATGGCTGACTATCCTGATCATTATCATTCTGTGCGTCATCCTGAGCAGCCTCAATGGTCATCTTTGCTTCGAAGGAAACTTCTACACCCTCTTCACTGGTATATGTGATGATATCATCATAACTTCCGGCTTCCACACCTGCACGAGGAACGATCCAGAGCTGCTGGCTGCTGTTCTGTTCCATCGGATCAGAAATGTCCTGAACCATAAAATGTTCCGGACTGATTTCTGTAAAATTCAGAGTTGTATTACCGGTATTGGTAACTGTCACATACTGTGCCTGTACATTATCTTCCTGTCCGGAGATCACGGTTCCAAAATCAACAACTTCAGAACTTCCATCGCCAACAAGGATACTTGCTGATGGGGTTGCTGATTCTGCAGCATCTCCGGACTCAGCGTTATCTACGGTATCTGTCGTCTGTCCATATGTTCCGTCTTCTGTAGCCTCCGGAATACCATCTACAGACTCTGCTCCCGCACTCTCATCCTGCTGCTTTTCTTCATCCGTTGTAGCTTCCGGAATACCATCTACAGATTCTGTTCCTGCCTGTGAAAGGTCTTCCTGGTAAGATTCATCAGTGTCTTCCGACATATCTGTCTGCGGAGTCTCCTCTGTAGCAGCTGAAGAATCTGTATCCTGAGACTGTGCTTCATCTGTACTCTGCTGTTCAGAATCTTCTGTACTTTCTTCTGTTCCCTGCTGTTCCGAAGCATCTGTATTATCTGCTGCAGCCATCTTTTCTTCAGCTGCTTTTGCTTCCTGGTCTGCCGCTGTCTGCGCATCGATAACCGTATCTGATACGACTTTCAGACTTCCGGTATATCCATTCTCTTCTTTACCTGTGATCGTCAGGACGATCTTAGAGCCAATATCATCCTGCGTCACCACATAAGTCTTATCTTTACCAAGTTCTTTCAGTTCCGGCTTCTCTCCGGCTTTTTCTGCTTCTTCATCCTCAGTCGTCTTTCTCTCCCAGAGATATGAGACATCGTCCTCTGTCAGTCCCTCTGGTTTTACTTCTTTAAACTCTGCACTCAACGTTCTTCCTTCTGCCACGGTTCCCTGAATCTTCAGTTTACCGTCCAGTGTAGAAAGCTCTGCTGCAAATACAGTTGCGGGAATCATTGATAATGTCAGAAGTACTGACA
>CAVFJK010000203.1:4480-6749 GCA_963622815.1 Ruminococcus bicirculans (ex Wegman et al. 2014) | reverse complement strand
ATGATAGATCCGCCGATACCCATTGTTACAGAGCCAATCTGCAGATAGGATTTTCCTCTCATGGATGCTGCTGCAACTGCTGCGCGTCCGAATCTTAACAGTTTTTCTTTAACGTCTTCCGGAATAGATGTGTCATCAGCTTCCTGAACATCATGTCCATAGATACCGAATGCCGGAAGTCCTTTCTGTGCATGTGTAGCAAGAACGGATGCAAGGTATACAGCACCAGGTCTTTCTGTTGCGTTGAATCCCCATACAGCTTTGATTGTCTGTGGGTCCATATCCATTGTTTCTGCACCGTAGCACCAGCAAGGTGTAACTGTTACAGTGATATCAACACCTTCATGTCTGAATTTATCAGCGCAGGCTGCTGCTTCACCAACACGTCCGATTGTTGTATCAGCGATAACAACTTTAACCGGTTCACCGTTAGAGTATCTCAGGTTCTCCTCATATAATTTGGCAACGGATTTTGCCATATTCATTGTCTGGTCTTCCAGTGATCCTCTTACATCGAGGGCTCCTCTACGTCCATCGATAGTAGGTCTGATACCGATTACTGGATAGCTTCCGATCAATCTGCTCTTTGCCATAATATTTATTACCTCCATTTTATTAAGTACATGATTGTTACAGGAAGTTTTCACAAAAAAAACTTCGTTGTTTCCTATATCCCCTAGTATACATTTGCCAATCCTCAATTACTTGTGTTATAATAGCAAAAAACAGTACAATATTCACTTTTTTTAATTATTTTGTAAAAAATCTGTGAACTCACGATAAGGAGGCTTTTATTTTGCACGATCTTGACCGCAACGAGGACCGTTTAAGAGGGACTTACGACTTCCCATTTGAATTTCATCATATCGATCAGAACCATCCCCGCTATGTGATGTCCTATCACTGGCATGTAGAATATGAAATCATACGTATTCTCGAGGGTTCTCTTACCGTCACTTTAGACGAAAAAAGTTTCACTGCCAATACCGGAGATGTCATTTTTGTGCATAGCGGAATCCTTCACAGCGGAATTCCTGAGGATTGTGTCTACCAGTGTATTGTTTTCGACGGTAACGCTTTTTTGAAAAACAACTCCGTCTGCGCCGGTTATATGCAGAAGATCATTCATCAGGAGATTCTGATCTATCACCACTTTACGCCAAAATATACGGACATTTGTGCAACTGTAAACACGCTTTTTGATGCTCTCTGGAAGAAGCCGATTGGATATGAGCTGTCTGTGCTTGGACAATTTTACCACTTTTTCGGTCTGGTTTTTGGTAATCATTACTATCTGGAAAGCGTTACACGCGCGCGGCGTGATTATAAGAGAATCCTGCAGCTGAAACAGGTCCTGGATTTCATTGAGCATAATTACGCATCTCCTCTGACGCTTCAGCAGCTTTCGGCTTCGGTATCCATGTCACCGAAATACTTTTGTCGGTTCTTCTCTGAGATGACACACCAGACACCGATGGATTATCTGAACCACCAGCGGATCGAACAGGCATGCTATCAGCTCTCGACCACCGACGATTCGATCACGGAGATCGCATACCGGAACGGATTTAATGACCTGAGTTATTTCATACGAACGTTTAAGAAATATAAAGGCATGACGCCCGGTAAATATAAAAAGGCATAACGACATAAAAAGAGCCCTGGAAACTCACTTCTGTAAGTCTCCAGAACTCTCATTTTCTTATCACATTTGAAGTATTTGCATTACAAAACTTCATTCAGTACAGATAATCCGTACTCAGCAAGGCTGTGGTCCTCTTCACCGGTACCACCGCTGATTCCCAGTCCGCCGATGATCGTATCGCCAACTTTAAGCGGAACACCGCCGCCAAAGATCACGATCTTACCATTATCCATCTTATCTACGCCATAGAAAGTTCCTCCCGGCTGGGCAAGAACACTTAACTCTTTTGTAGACATCTTGACTGCTACGGATGTGTATGCCTTCTTTGTAGCTACATCAAAGCTCACAAGAAAAGCTCCATCCATGACATGAACCGCGATCGGATTTCCATCCGGTCCGCAGACAGCAATAACAGCTTTCTTTCCACGTCTCTCTGCTTCCTGCTCGATCTTCTCGATCAGGCACTTCGCACTGGAAAGTGTGATCCTGCCCTGAATACCCATTCGTTTCAGAACTTCCTGTATCACTGTTTCATTAACTGTTCCTGTCTGCTTCTGGCTCTCTGTCATTGTTTCGACCTCATCTTTTCCACCGCCGGATGTAACTTCTGAAGGTTTATCCACC
>CAVFJK010000203.1:0-4470 GCA_963622815.1 Ruminococcus bicirculans (ex Wegman et al. 2014) | reverse complement strand
GCGGCAAGTGATCTCTCAGCTCTTCTTGCCACGGTTCTTGCCACATCTATCTCCGCTGACAGACGGGACTGTCCCGGAAGCTGCATCTTCTCACTCTGCGGAAGCTTCTCATCCATCCGTGAGATTTCTTCTTCCACGAACTCAGTTCTGTCATCGTCTACCCTATATTCCCTTTTAAACGGATCTGCCACTCCATCTGCGATCATCAGCAAAGTGGTCTGGATCTTCTCTACAGTACGAACTGTATCTGCATCCTGAAGCATGGTCTTCACCAGTCTAAGGTAACTGTTCAGTTCATCTATATCGCCAACCAGCTGAACGCGGTCATCAGATTTTGAGACATTTTTTGTATGGATAAGGTTTGTTGTACCTTTATCCCCATTTTTACTGTAAATGTTCATCCGGGCATCTCCTGCGCATTACTGTTCACTGCAAACATATCTGTGGACAGCTATTTCTGTTTCAGTTCTCTGCTCCTATTAGAAGGACCAGAGTTTTGTATAAATCTTCTTGATATCTTCCTTGGTCGGAACTCGTGGATTTGTAGGTGTGCAGGCATCCGCAAGTGCCATATCTGCCATTTTGTCAATTGCCTCGAAATAATCATCCTGGTCAATTGTACCAAGCTCCTGAATAGTCATAGGAATATTCATTTCCTTCTGCATAAACTGTATCCAGTTTACGAGGGAACGCACGCTCATAACCTGGTTATAATTGCTTAATCCCAGAATATGTGCCACGCTTGCATATCTCTCTACTGACGGAAGATATGTTTTCTGGCTTTTACTTCTCTTATTAATATTTGCATTAAATTCTACAATGTGCGGAAGAAGCATTGCATTCGCTCTTCCATGCGGAATATGGAACATTGCACCGAGCTGGTGTGCCATACTGTGTGTGATTCCAAGTCCTGCTGTATTAAAGGAAAGACCTGCCAGACAGGATGCAACATGCATTTTCTTTCTTGCATGCATATCACTTCCGTCGAGATAAGCTCTCAGAAGGAATACACCGCAGATTTCCATTGCTTTTTCTGCAAGTGCTGCAGAAAACTCATTATGGTCAGTACTTACATAGGATTCCAGTGCATGAGTGAACACGTCCATACCGGTATCTGCTGTGATAGCCGGCGGTACACTCTTTACTAATTCTGCATCCAGGATTGCTTCATCTGCTGTCAGGCTTGGTGAAACAAGTGGATATTTTACTTTGGCTTCGGTATCGTTTACGACTGCAAAGGATGTAACCTCAGAACCGGTTCCGCTTGTAGTAGGAACGGCAATCAGACCAACCTGACTGTAATTGTTGATCTTCAGTGCAAACTCGCGAATTGCCTTGGAGGAGTCAATTGCAGATCCACCGCCAACTGCGATGATAGCTTCAGGCTGATAGCTTAAAAATTTCTTAACTCCGTCTGCGATCTTGTCAACAGGCGCATCCGGTACAACATTGCTGAAAATATCGTATTCAATGCCGCCTCTTGCCAAAGGCTCTGTGATCAGATCAATCATTTTGCTCTGCACTACGAATGGATCCGTAATGATGAGTACTCTCTTGTATGGTATCTCTCTCAGACGATCCAGTGCGTTGTCTCCAAAATGAATGACTGTTTTCATTCCAAAGGTCTTCATATCTGTTGCTTCCTTTCTATGGTCATATCTCAGGATAACGGCACTCCACGCCTTCATCGGCGAAATGTGCCAGCCACTTCAGACGGCTTCCTGTCTGTCACGACCACATCTATATCCCGCAGTTTTCCTGCAACGGAAAATGCGGTCTGATCAAATTTTGTACTGTCGACTACCAGAATCTTTTCACGGCCGGATGCGATCATGGCTTTTTTCGTAGTGCCAAAAGCTTCCTGCGACTCCATGATTCCCCATTCATGATCCAGTGCCTTACAGGAGATAATGACTTTATCCACAAAGTAGGAACGGATCGCATCTTCTGTTCTGGACCCCAGGAAAGCAAGGTATCCTTCTTTCATGACACCTCCGGTAGAAATGATATTCCACCCGGAAACATCGGATAATTCCAGAAGAATCTCCATGGAGTTCGTGATCACGGTAAGACGCTCTTTCTCTTTCAGTGCCTTTGCGATAAATACCGCAGTGGTACTCGCATCGAGAAAGATATGGTCACCTTCCTGCACCAGAGAGGCTGCAATCTCAGCCATCTTCTGTTTACCGCCAACATTCTGGTTTTTTCGAATATTGAAGGGCAAGTCGATACTTACATCTTCATTTATGACAGCCCCGCCGTAACTCTTGGTGGCAAGTCCTTCTTTTTCAAGCTTGTCAAGATCGCGGCGGATCGTTTCTTCAGAAACTTCATAGAGCTGACTGAGTTCACTTACAACGACTCGCTTTTCAGCCTGTAATTTCTCAAGAATTAAATTCCGTCTTTCTAATGCCAGCATTTACTTTGCCCCCTTTTGAGAACATTTATTTTTATTAAAGAATAGAATCGATCATTCTCTGATCCGGATGAGCAATTACTGAAGAATCCAGGTACATTCCCTTGGATGCAACGAGCTGTTTTGCTTTTTCAATGGAAGCTTCTACTGCAGAAACTTCTCCGGTAAGAAGCATGTAGGATTTTCCACACATACCTTTTGCAATACGTAATTCGATAACATCTACGATTGCTGTTTTTGCTGCCTGGTCAGCTGCTTCGATGATAGAAGCTGCATCATATGTCTCAAGGATTCCCAGAGCGCTGATTCCCTCAACCTGTGTTGTTCCATACATAGCCGGGAAGAGAGACTCATGAGGATTACCAAGTACAAAACTGTCGATGCATTTGTCCTCGTAAGTAGTTACTGCAGCGTCAACAGCTGCTTTTACTGCACTTAAATCGCCTGTGATAATTGCAATATATTTTCCCGGACATACGGTCTGTGCCTCGACGATCTCTACTTCAGATGTCTTAACCATGGCATCAGCTGCTGTGATACCTGTGGCAGTAGTTTTAAATTCAATCATTCCGATTGCTTTACTCATTTTCTGCACGTCCTTTCTACTTTGCTGCAATTATGATGTGGCGGTCTGTTACTTCAGTTACTTTACCAGAGATACTTGCGTGGATGCTGACGCTTAATCCGTCTGCATGCTGTGCGATCATCTGTCCCTTTGTTACCATGTCGCCTGTTTTCACAATTGCCTGTGCCGGTGCGCCGATATGCTGGCTTAAAAGGATCTTAACCTTGGATACCGGAACTACGTTCTCATCCATCGGTGCGTCCTTATCATATTTTGTCAGTCCAAGGCGAGCCATCAGACGTTCTTCCGGAACCTTACGATATTCACGTGAAGGCTGTACCGGTACCGGCTGTACTCCCTGAGGAGGTCTGATACCTGCTTTACGAAGTCCGCCCTTCATGTCTGCAAGAAGTGTTCTTGGTGCCAGACTCTGCGGGCAGGCATACATCTCACATACACCGCAGGAACTGCAGAATGAAGCGTTGATGTATGGATTTACATCTCTGAAGTCTCCGGCAGATGCTGCTCTCATGAAGCGGGCCGGGTCGATCGGATGTCCCAGGTTATGTCTCGGACAAAGGTCCGTACAGGTATTACACTGGCAGCAGATAGATGCTGCACGTTTTAAATCGATTGCTGAAGTTCTCTGTTTCTTCATAACGATCTGATGATCGCGCGGGAGAACAAGAACTGCATTTGTTGTTTTGGTCACCGGATCTGATCCGCTGCCGATACGTCCCATCATCGGGCCGCCTACAAAGTAAACAGGATCTTTGGTTGTTACATTACCGGCCTGTGCTACTACTTCATCTAAGGTACATCCAAGCGGTACTTTTACTGTAACCGGATGTTCAACTTCTGCTACGACTGATACGTATTTCTCTGTAACCGGCTTTTGGGATTCCATTGCCTGGTATACATTGTAGATGGTCTCTACGTTAAATACGATGACGCCCTGCTCAATCGGCAGTCCGCCAGGTCTGCAGACACGTCCGGTAGCTTCATAGATCAGCACAACTTCATCACCCATCGGATATACTTCATCAAGAAGATGAAGTTTCAGACCAGGGAATTCTTCAATGTGCTGCTGCAGTGCCTTGATCGTCTGTACATAAGATCTCTTGATTCCGATGATCGCCTGTGAAGCACCAACGGTCTCCATAACTGTATGGAATGTTTTCATGATCTCATATGCATGCTTCTCAAGTAACTGTCTGTGAAGTTTCAGCAATGGCTCACACTCGGCACAGTTCATAAGAATTGTGTCCGCCTTGTCTGTAAGCTTGGCATATGACGGGAATCCGGCACCACCTGCACCTACAACACCATTGTCCTGCATAATTTTCTGTAAATCTTTGATTTCCATGGCGTTACTCCAATCCTGCACCATCATCGACGATTCCGACTATTGCCGCATCGATCGGTGCTGTTTCTTCGCCGCAGCCAATTCTCGCTGCGCTTCCTTGTGCCACTAACACATATTCCCCGA
>CAVFJK010000202.1:0-2205 GCA_963622815.1 Ruminococcus bicirculans (ex Wegman et al. 2014) | reverse complement strand
ACTTAAAATCCCGTGGGTAGTGATACCCGTACCGGTTCGATTCCGGTCTGCGGCACGACTAGAGAAGTCATGAGAATGATAATATGTTGTCAATCTCATGACTTTTTTGCTTGTATTATGAATTATTTTGCTATATACTGTGATGAAAGACATCGAAAGGCGGTCAGACCAAAATTGGAAGTTATAAAAACATTTGGCAACTATGTGGAAAAATGGTGTGAAGATCATTCGGAAAGAGCGCGCTGGCTCTTAAAGACAGGATGGGAAGCACAGAATCTGAAGTTTCGTGTGGTACCGGAGAAACGGCTGAATCCATCCGATCAGTATCTTGCGAGGATGATGATGAACGTTATGCTTAAGCCTCTGAAGCATCCGGAGAGCTCTGTTCTGGTAAGTGTATTTACCCCGTGTGAACTGATTCAGGAATCTGGATTATATCCATATAATGTCGAAAGTTTTTCCTGCTATCTGACGGCATCTCAGGCAGAGCGAGCATTCCTCCAGAGTGCGGAGGATTCAGGACTTTCTGAGACGCTCTGCAGTTATCATAAAACATTCATCGGAGCTGCAGAAAAGGGACTTTTGCCGAAACCGAAATGCATCGTATATACAAATCTTGCCTGTGACGCGAATCTGCTGACATTCCACAGACTGGCGGAATTTTATCATGTGCCGGTATTTTCAATTGATGTACCGTCCCGTCAGACGGCATCTAATGTTGCATATGTAGCAACACAGCTGCGGGCTCTGAAAGATTTTCTGGAACAGACGACCGGAAAAAAGATTGATGAAGAATTGCTGAGACAGAGAGTGGCACGGGGACGTAAAACCCTGGAAGAGTTTGACGAATTCCAGAGTGCACGTGCGGATCGTTATATTCCATCAGATCTTGTGTCTCCGTTATACAGTGGTATGACGAATAACATCCTTCTTGGAACAGAGGAAGAAAAATTATATACAGAAAAATTGCTGCAGGATGTTAAGCACGCCCCTTCAAAAAAGGGAAAGCATATATACTGGATGCATACAATTCCGTTCTGGTCTGATGCAGTGAAAGAAGCACTTTTATTGAATGACAGTGCGCAGATTGTAGGATGTGAGCTGTCTCAGGTAACGAATCTGTCTGTACATTCTGAAGACCCTTATGAAGAAATGGCAATGCGGCTGGTATATCATGCGCTCAACGGACCGATATCCCGACGGATCGAAGCTGGTATCCGCCACGCAAAACAGGCAGGAGCAGACGGAGCAGTCTGGTTTAACCACTGGGGCTGTAAGCATACGCTGGGAGGCTCCCGAATAGCCAAGAAACGTTTTGAGGAGGCAGGAATCCCTATGCTGATTCTGGATGGTGACGGATGTGACCGCAGTCATGGAGGCGAAGGTCAGACATCAACCAGATTAGGTGCATTTCTGGAAATGCTGGGAGATTTTGATCATGAATAAGACCTATTATGTATGTAAGTATACGCCGGTAGAACTTCTGAAAGCTTTCGGCGGAGAATGTGAAATATTAAATGAAATGCCGGAGGGATTTGACCAGGCGGAGCAGGTGGCACATCCGAACATCTGTGGATTTGGAAAATCTGTTCTGGAAGAAGTTCTGGCAGGTAATATAAAAGAACTGGTACTTGTAAATTGCTGCGATACAATTCGCAGTGTTTATGATATACTGGAAGATAGTGGACAGATGAATTTTCTGTATATGATCGATATGCTCCACTGTGATATAGAATGCAGCCGGGAGCGTACTGCAGCCCAGTTAAAGGAACTTGCAGAGGCGTATGGCGCATATAAAGGAACGTCTTTTAATAGGAAAGCTTTTCTGGAAGCTTTTCAGCCGAAGGAGAGAACACAGAAACCTCACCTGGCAGTGCTGGGAGCCCGTATGGGACAGGAATTATTTGAGATGACAGAAAAGGCCATGCCGCTTCCTGTAGTGAATGAGACCTGTGTTTATAATCGTTCTGTTGGAGAAAACATGCCGCCGGAAGATATGGATTTTGATAAACTGATGGAATGGTATGCAGGTGAACTGCTTCATCAGATTCCATGTATGCGAATGATAGATCATGCAGGACGTAAAGCACTGTATCAGGATCCGAGCCTGAAAGGAATCATTTACCATACAGTGAAGTTCTGTGATTTTTACAGCTTTGAATACGCAGATATTAAAGGACATACGGATGTTCCGCTGCTTAAGAT
>CAVFJK010000201.1:0-6634 GCA_963622815.1 Ruminococcus bicirculans (ex Wegman et al. 2014) | reverse complement strand
CCGTCTTCACTGTTAGTCCACTCTGTTGCAAGACACGGTACCATGTTTCCTTCTTCATCAAATTTGGTAAGTCCCTGTCCAACGCCGTAACGGGAGATAACCCAGCTGAAGTACTGCTCTGTCGGCTCCAGTGTATCAGCAAAGCTTGTTACACCGATTGTCATGGTCTTTGCATCTGCTGCAAATACGGATGTAGGAACAAGTGCCATTGTCATAAGGCCTGCAAGTGCTGCTGCACAGACTTTTTTTGCGATTCTGTTTTTCATATATTTTTTCTCCTTTTATTTAGTCATCCTGTCTCGGGTCCAGAATATCACGGATACTGTCACCAAGCATATTGAAAATAATTACTACGATTATGATGGCGATACCCGGTGCGATCATCAGCCACGGTGCTTTTGCCATATAAGTTCTTCCTTCATTCAGCATCAATCCCCATTCCGGTGTCGGTGCTACTGCTCCGAATCCCAGGAAAGAAAGAGATGCAAGTTCAAGCATCATGGTTCCCATATCTGCCGCAGCTGTTACGGTCATAATTGTCAGCATGTTCGGAAGAATATGTTTCCATAAGATTTTAAATGTGCCCGTACCATTTACAATGGCCGCTTCCACATACAGATTACGTTTTACTTTCAAAACCATACTTCTTGCCAGACGAGCGTATTTTGTCCAGCTTACCGCTGTGATCGCGATAACTCCGTTTCGGAGGCTTGGTCCAAGCATACCTGCGATTGCGATCGCAAGGATCATTCCCGGGAAAGAGATCATCATATCTGCAATTCGCATGATCACCTGATCGATCCAGCCACCAAAATATCCGGCAACAATTCCGAGGATCGTTCCTACAACAAAAATTGTTGCTACAAGGATCAGGGTAGACACCAGAGAAGTTCTGGTACCATAGATCACACGGGACAGGAGATCTCGTCCCAGCTTGTCAGCTCCAAGCGGATATTCCGCACACGGGGCTTTCAGTGAATCGATCATCACTGCTTCCAGCGGATCCTTCGGTGCGATCCATGGAGCGAAGATTGCAACACCTACAACAGCGAGTGCCAGAATAAAGAATAAGGTAAACTGTTTATGAGCCAGGAAAAAATTCTGTTTCTTCAATTTACTTAACCTCCTTTATTCTTGGATCCAGGTATGTGTAGGACAAGTCAACGATGATATTGATGACCATGTACATGATCGCGATCATAAGTACATATGCCTGTACCATCGGATAGTCACGACATGAGATCGCCTTGATTGCCATGCTTCCCATTCCAGGCCAGTTGTAGATGATCTCAACAACAGCAGTTCCTCCAAGCAGTGATCCGAGCGACAGACCAAGAAGTGTTACAATAGGAAGCATTGCGTTTGGGAGTACATGTTTCCAGAGAATTGCGCTCTCCTTGATACCTCTCATTCTTGCTCCGATAACGTAGTCCTGTCTCAGCTCCTCGAGGACTGCATTTCGCACCTGTCTGGTGTACTTCGCTGACATGGACAGTGCCAGTGTCACAGACGGCAGGATCATCGCCTTAAAGTCGGTCGTACCTCCTGCTACATTGATCCAGCGAAGCTGCACTCCAAAGATGCTCAGAAGAATCAGGCCGATCCAGAAGCTCGGAATGGATACTCCGAAGAACGTGATTCCGCGGATCAGATAATCCGGCCACTTGTTCTGATATACCGCGGAGAGGATTCCGCATGGTATGGAGAACAGGATCATCAGCAGAAGCGCGAAGAGCGACATCTGAAGGGTCGGCCAAAAACATTTCATCAGTTTCTCAGTTACAGGAACTTTAAATGCATATGAAGTTCCCATGTCTCCGGTAAGTACTCCTTTTACCCAGTTGCCGTACTGTACCAGAAACGGCTGGTCAAGGCCCAGTTCATGTCGCGTCTGTTCGAGAAGTTCCGGTGTCGGCAGGTTACCACACTCTGTCAGCATGATTTCCGCCGGATCGCCTGGTGAAAGGTAAGTAAGTCCAAATGTAAAGAAACTTACACCGATCAGAACGATGAGAATCTGAAGAAGCCTTTTTCCAAATTGTTTTTTTGACATTGTTTCTCCTTCCTACATTGTAGAGGTTTTTCGCCGGATCAGATTCAATTGTAATTCAGGTCGAATATGTATCGACGGGCATAAAATGGCAGGGAAAATTTCGTTTTAGATTCAAGTTGAACGAACGTGAGATGTAAAAGAGCGCATAAAAAAACATCCGTAAAACAACATAATACGGACGTTTGCACACAAAAACGATGTTTCCTATCTACCGTAAGAATCATATCTGATCATTTGTAAGCAGGTCTCCTGACTTAAGATCTTCGCTCCGAAACTCCTTCCCAGACTGGCTTATGCCATTCCAGTGGATAATCATGTTTCGAAACTCCCTATCACAGTGACGGGATCGTACCGGATTCACACCGGTTTCCCTTTTAATCCATGCATAAATCATTATACAGGAACTCACAAAGGCTGGTTCAAAACCAACAAATGTTATTTATTTACCTTCTAACTATATCTTATAATTTTTGTTGTGTCCAGAAATCTTTTGTTTGAGATTGTATTTTTTTACATACAAAAAAGAAGCAGTTTCTGTGCTGATGCATCTTCCCTACTTCTTTCCTGTCTTTATGCATTTCTGAATCTGCTTAAGAATTCTTTTGTCATTTCTTTCTGCGGATCTTCAAAGATCTGCTGAGATGTTCCTTCTTCGACAATAACTCCATCCCCCATAAAGATTACATGCTTCGCAACATCCCGTGCAAAAGCCATCTCATGTGTGACGATGATCATGGTCAGGCCATCTTTCGCAAGTGTTCTCATAACTTCCAGTACCTCACCTACCATCTGCGGGTCAAGGGCGGAAGTCGGTTCATCAAAAAGCAGGATCTCCGGTTCCATCGCAAGGGCTCTCGCAATCGCAACCCTCTGTTTCTGTCCGCCGGAAAGCTGCTTCGGCTTTGCGTTGATGTATGGAGCCATACCGACTTTTTCGAGATACATCATTGCGTTTTTATGTGCTTCTTCTTTGCTTCTTTTCAGAACTTTTTCCTGTCCGACTGTGCAGTTCCTGAGAACTGTCATATTATTAAAAAGATTAAAGTTCTGGAACACCATGCCGACTTTGGAGCGATACTCCGGAACATTCACATGTTTGTCCATGATATTTGTTCCATGGTAGCGGATTTCACCGGATGACGGTGTTTCCAGAAGGTTCATACAGCGCAGCAGCGTGGATTTACCGGAACCGGAAGGTCCGATGATGCAGGTAACATCTTTCGGTTTTACAGAGAAATCAATGTCTTTCAGGATCTCATGTGTTCCGAAGGATTTTCCCAGGTGCTGCACTTCCAGGATTGTTTCACTCATTCTCCGTCGTCCTTCCTTTCCTTATAAGAATACATACCGCTTGTATGTGTCAGAGTATCTGCGGTTGCCAGGTCGTAGTTATCCGGTCCATCCATCTTGTGCTCGATCACACGAAGAATTCTGGAACAGGTAAATGTCATGATGAAATAAATGACCATGGCGATTGTGAAGGACTCAAAGTATGTATACAGTGCACCTGCCACACCTTTTGTCGTATAGAAAAGTTCTACGGTACCGATGATGGAAAGTACACAGGTATCCTTGATGTTGATGATCAGGTTGTTGCCGATCTGCGGCATGATGTTTCGCAGTGCCTGCGGAAGGATAACGTTGATCATAGTCTGTACATGTGTCATACCGATTGCTTTGGCTCCCTCTGTCTGACCAGGGTCGATGGAAAGGATACCACCGCGGACGGTCTCTGCCATATATGCACCCGTATTGATGGACACAATGAAGATAGCAGCAAACCACATGGACATGTTGATATTAAACACGGCCGCACTACCAAAGTAGATGAACATCGCCTGTGCCATCATAGGAGTTCCACGGAAGAACTCCACGTAGCAGGCCATAATAAATTTTACAACTTTGATAATTACTTTTTTGGCTGTGGAATCGTTTTTATCTACCGGGATCGTCTGCACAATACCTACAAGAAAACCGATAATACATCCAAAAAGTGTTCCGACCAGGGCCAGCCACATGCTGACTCCGGCTCCCTTCGCAAACGAAGGACCATATTGCTGAAGAAGATAGATGATTCTTCCTCCAAAACTCTCAGGCAGCATTTTGCTCCTCCTTTATGACTCGCTGGACAGCGGCTGTACGGAGATTGCTTCATCCATCATATCGTTGAAGTCGTCTTCTGTCATTTCGCTTAAAACACCGTTGATTGCATCTTTGAGTTCATCGTTTCCTTTTTTCAGAGAAATACCGATGTTGATGTCCTCGTCAGATACTTCGAATTCGCCGTCTGTTCCTGTAAAGTCAAGGAGTTTGAAGTCCGGGTAAGCTACGCATGCAGCTTTTCCTGTAGGCATATCTGTTACAACTGCATCGCATTTACCGGCTTCAAGAGCTACCAGCATTGCCGGTGCACTTTCCTGTGCAGGAAGGATGTTTGCATCCGGAATCTGCGGCAGGCAGGAATCATACCAGATCGTATTCTGCTGGGAAGTAACCGTTGCTCCCTTAAGGTCTTCTACACTTGCTGCGTCTTTATAGTCTCCATCCTCTTTTA
This sequence comes from Ruminococcus bicirculans (ex Wegman et al. 2014), assembly GCA_963622815.1. Classification (GTDB taxonomy): domain Bacteria; phylum Bacillota; class Clostridia; order Lachnospirales; family Lachnospiraceae; genus Blautia_A. The sequence continues at coordinate 2,027 of CAVFJK010000201.1, read as the reverse complement.
CCAGAGTGATGATAGATGCGTAATAATATGGATCTGTGAAATCAACCATCTGCTGACGTTCTTTTGTGATGGACTGTCCTGCGATAACGCAGTCAACCTGTCCGGACTGTACTGCCGGTACAAGAGAATCCCAGTCAAGTTTCACGATTTCAAGATCATAGCCAAGTTCGTCTGCGATCTTCTTTGCCATCATAACGTCATAGCCATATGCATAGTCGGAGCTTCCGGAAATCTGCACTGCTCCGTTTGAATCATCCGGCTGAGTCCAGTTGTATGGTGCATAGCCACACTCCATTGCAACTTTCAGAGTTTTCTTGTCATCCGCACTGACACTCTGTACTCCCACGATACCGCATGTCATAGATGCCGCTACAGCAGCGACAGTCAACATTCTCCACATTTTACTCTTTCTCATTTTCGTTTCCTCCTGATAAGTATATTTTCATCCATAATAACAAAAAAAGCGCACGGAGACAAGAAGTGCTCCGTTGCGCTTTACGTCATATTAATACTTTTTCTTTAAAAAGTCAACCTTTTTATGAAGGTCTTCTAACAGACACGATCGTTCTGTAGGCTGCATTGTCGCTGACCTTGATTCCATCTGTAGAGTTGGATGCGTGTACAATCTGTCCATTTCCCATGTAGATTGCAACGTGTCCGCCATAGCAGATCAGATCGCCCGGCTGAGCGTCTGCGTAGGAAACCTCTGTTCCCCAGTTCTGCTGCTCATAGGATGTTCTTGGAAGGCTGTATCCAAATGCCGCATACACACTCTGTGTGAATCCGGAGCAGTCAGCACCGTTTGTAAGGCTTGTGCCGCCCCATACATATGGATTGCCGACATACTGCAATGCATAATCTACAATTGATGATCCTGAACTGCTGGATGAAGAACTGGATGAACTTGAAGAACTGCTGGATGAATCTTCAGTACTGTCTGTTGTTTCTGAATCTGCAGTATCGTTGCTGATCACATTGCCATCCTCATCGTACTGCACATCTTCACTGTTATCGGTAGTGTTTTCGTTCTGGTCAACTTCGTTGCCATCTTCGTCGTATACAGTATCTCCGTTTTCTGCTGCTTCATCAGCATCAACTTCGTTACCATCTTCATCATATACAGTCTGATCTTCCTGCTGAGCAGCTTCTTCCTCAGCTGCTGCCGCAGCTGCAGCGGCTTCTGCCTCAGCCTGACGTCTTGCTTCTTCTTCAGCTGCAATACGTTCTGCTTCGAGCTGTTCGATCTCTGCCTGCTGTTCCTGAATCAGGTTTGCATATTCATTAGCCATTTCCTGTGCATATGCGATTTCATTATCACAGTCTGCGGAATTTGCTTTCTTTGTATCAATCTGATTCTGAAGGTCTACGGACTGAGCTTCATATTCCTGTTTCATACCTTCCAGTTCAGCTTTTTCCTGCTCATACTGATTTCCAAGGTTTGTTACCTGTTCAATCGTATTTGCATATTTCTCAAGGCTCTCTCTGTCGTAATCATACATCTTCTGAGTATATTCAGCTTTTGTAAGAAGATCAGAAAGGTTATCTGCACTCATCATCATCTGGAACCATGCTTCGTTTCCACCTTTTTCGTACAGATACTGGATACGCTGTTTCATTGCTGCGTACTGTTTGTCTTTCGCATTCTGTGCTTTCTGCAGATCAGCCTGTGTCTGCTGAATGTCCGCTTCTTTATTACTGATATCCCCTTCCAGGGTCTGAATGGAAACCATGACATTCACAAGATTTGCGTCCAGGGAGTTGATCTCATCCTGTAACTGCTGCTTAGCGGAGTAGAGCTGATCAATCTGAGCATATGTAGCATCAAGCTGTGCGCTTGTAGCTGCCTGTTCCTCTCTCAGTTCGTCTTCTCTTGACGCGCTTACACTGACAACCTGAGCTGCTGTCATCATTAATGCTAACGTCAGGCAAACAATTCTTTTTTTCATGTTTCTCACCTCATAATCATTTTAACTCTATTTTGTAACAAATACGAAATATTTTTCTTAAGTTCTTATACATATTAACAC
>CAVFJK010000200.1:0-6190 GCA_963622815.1 Ruminococcus bicirculans (ex Wegman et al. 2014) | reverse complement strand
AGGCTGTTCTGACAGAATACGGGCATGAACTGCTGGAAAATTTCTGCTGTATTGCCGAGAACTTTAAAAAAGATTTATAGAGAAGATTAAAAAAGATAGATAAATGTACGTGAAAAAAGTTGTTGATGTCCGCTAGAATGGACAGAAAGAGGAAAATGATGTACAATAAAAAACGAGTAATAAAAGAGTTGAAGCCGATGAGACCGGCAGCGGAATTGTTTCGCTATTTTGCTGATGAGAGAGACAGTGTGTTTCTGGATTCATCACTGGTCAATAAGCTTGGAAGATATTCAATCATAGGAGTCTGTTCCTACCTGAAACTGATAAAGGATGACAGTGGATTCTATATAAATGACCAGCGGGTTACGGAAATTTCTTTTGAGAAATATCTGAAGAAATATCTGACGGAGCATGTGGATGAGAACAGAAGTGAACTTCCGATAGTTTCTGGTGCAATTGGCTATTTTTCCTATGAATATGGCCGTAAACTGATGGAGGTACCTTCTAATAAAGAAGAGTTGGTATCTATCCCGGATGCAGTCCTTGATTTTTATGATTTTTATATGATAGAGGACCGCCATGAAAACAGGACATACCTGATCGCGAATGGAATAACGGAAGATGCAGAAAAGCAGATTAAGTCTGTAGAGAAGCGGATTGCAGAGCCGTTAGATGAGAATGGAAGAATAAAAAAAGAATCCTACGATATAGAAATCAGACCAAACTTTGAAAAAGAAGAGTATAAACAGGCTGTTGATGATATGATTCGTTATATTATCGAGGGAGATATCTATATCACGAATATGACGCAGCAGCTCAGCGTAAAGAGTGAGAAGAAACCGTTGGATGTTTTTTATGATTTGAGAAAGAATAATCCGTCTCCGTTTGGTGGGTACATGGATTATGGTGATTATCAAATCGTCTGTGCATCTCCGGAGCGGTTCCTGAAAATGAAAAAAGGTCATGTAAATACGCGACCAATTAAAGGAACGCGTAAGAGAGGCGAGACGCCGGAAGAAGATTTATGTATGCGGAATGAACTGGAGAATTCTGAGAAGGATAAGAGCGAGCTTCTTATGATCGTGGATCTTGAGCGAAATGATCTGAACCGTGTATGCAGACCGGGAAGTGTAAAAGTAACAGAACTTTTTACGGTTGAAGAATATGCAACCGTGTTTCATCTGGTATCAGATATTGAAGGGGAATTGGAAGCTGATAAGAATGTGATGGATCTTCTGGAAGCAACGTTTCCGGGTGGTTCGATCACCGGGGCACCAAAATACCGAGCCATGGAGATCATTGATGAACTGGAGAACAATCGCAGAAATCTGTATACAGGTTCGATTGGCTATCTGACACTGGATGGGGACTGTGATTTTAATATTGTGATACGAACGGCATTACATAAAGACGGGATGTATCATCTGGGCGTAGGCGGCGGTATTACTGCTGAATCAGACCTGGAATTTGAATATAAAGAAACTCTTCAGAAAGCGAAAGCGGTTCTGGAGGCTATGAAATGAAATAAGAAACTGAGGTGAAAAGAAACTATGGATATTAGACTGGATGAGGGCTTTCTGTTTGGAATGGGAGCGTTTGAGACAATTGCAGTGGAAAATGAAAAACCATTATTTCTGGAACAGCATCTGAAGAGACTGGAAGAAGCAGCGACTTTTCTGAAACTTGGTTCCTGTGCGGAACATGGGATCACAAAAGAAAAGATAGAAGAATATCTGGATACGCAGGATGCTTCTGTAAAAATGCATGGAGCTCTTAAAGTTGTAATATCCGCTGAAAATTCTTTCTTTCAGATGAAACAGAATCCATATACAGAAGAAGGTTATGCCAGAGGCTTTATGACAGATATAAGTAAAGTGCGGAGAAACGAAACTTCTCCACTTGTTTATCATAAAACGCTGAACTATGGTGACTGTATCCTGGAAAAGAGAGCTGCCACAGCAGCCGGTATCAATGAAAAGATTTTTATAAATACAAAGGGGCAGATCAGCGAAGGTACAGTCTGTAATATTTTCTTCGTGCGTAAGAATATGATCTATACGCCGCAGCTTTCCTGCGGACTGCTGCCGGGTATCCTGCGCAGTTATATCATGGAAAGATTTCATGTGACCGAAACCATTATTTATCCGGATGAACTGATATATTATGATGAATGTTTTGTAACGAATTCCCTGATGGGTGTGATGCCGGTAAGGCAGCTTGGAAATATCTGTTTTCCGCATCGAGCGAAGGCGGATGAAGTAAGAATGACATATGAGAACGAAAAGATGTCCTTATAATGGGCATCTTTTTTACAGGCAAATTGTGTCCAAAAAGTCACAGAAAAAGTTATTGACTTATGGCATAAAGGTTATGTATAATAAGAAATTCGGAAATGAACGAGAAAACGAATAAGGAGGAAAACAAACAAGATGAATAAGACACTTTTTAAATCCATCAGGGAATATAAGAAACAGTCCATCCTGACACCGCTTCTTGTTATTCTTGAAGTATTGATGGAAGTGCTCATCCCTCTGGAGATGGCAAAGATTATCGATGTTGGTATTGCCAACGGTGATCTGGGGTACATCGTACAGAGGGGAATTATCCTCGTCGCAATGGCAATGCTTGCACTCTTTTTTGGCGTGCAGGCCGGAAATATGGCAGCAGTTGCGGCAGCAGGATATGCGAAAAATCTTCGCCACGATATTTTTTATAAGGTGCAGAATTTTTCATTCAAAAACATTGACCATTTTTCCACATCTGGTCTGGTCACTCGAATGACAACCGATATTACAAACATACAGATGGCATACATGATGAGTATCCGTCTTCTGGCGAGAGCACCATTCATGATAATACTTTCCTGGATCATGACACTTATGATCAATGTAAAGATTGCCCTTCTGTTTCTGATCGTTATTCCGATTCTCGGTGGTGCGCTGATGTTTATTGCTAAAAAAGCACATCCGCATTTTATTAAAGTATTTGACGAGTACGATGAGCTGAACAATTCCGTGCAGGAAAATGTCAATGCATCCCGCGTAGTAAAAGCTTTTGTAAGAGAAGACCACGAAAACAAAAAATTCCACGGCGTTTCTGAATATGTCTACACGCTGTTTACAAAAGCAGAAAAGATCGTTGCATGGAACTCACCGGTCATGCAGTTTATGATGTATGCGGTCGTTCTTCTGATCGCAGCGATCGGTGGACGCAGTATTGTGCTTGGAACCATGGAGACAGGCGAACTGACAAGTGTTATCGTTTATGCACTTCAGATTCTGATGTCACTGAATATGGTAACTTTTGTATTTGTCATGATCATGATCGCAGAGGCTTCCACAGACCGTATTACAGAGGTTTTGAATGAAGTTCCTGAGATGCAGGATAAATCCGATGCAGTAAAAGAAGTTCCAAGCGGTGATATTGTTTTTGATCACGTAAACTTCAGTTATGCCGGAGAGGGCGGAAATCTTTCCCTGAAAGATATCAACCTTCATATTAAATCCGGACAGACTGTCGGAATCATTGGTGGAACAGGAAGTGCCAAGTCCACACTGGTTCAGATGATTCCGAGACTTTATGACGTTACCGGTGGTGCAGTCAAAGTCGGTGGAATCGATGTAAGAGACTATAATCTGGAAGTACTCCGTGATCAGGTTTCTATGGTGCTTCAGAAAAACGTTCTTTTCTCCGGCTCTATTTATGAAAACATCCGCTGGGGTGATGAGCAGGCTTCTGATGAAGAAGTGAGACGAGTATGTAAACTGGCACAGGCAGACGGTTTTGTAAATGAATTTCCGAATGGCTATGACACCATGATCGTTCAGGGCGGAAATAACGTTTCCGGTGGACAGAAACAGCGTCTCTGTATTGCACGAGCTCTTCTGAAGAAACCGAAGATCCTGATTCTGGATGACTCTACCAGTGCGGTAGATACCAAGACAGATGCCCTGATCCGTAAGGCGTTCCGCGAGGAAATTCCGGATACTACCAAGATCATTATCGCACAGAGAGTTTCTTCTATTGAAGATGCAGACCAGATCATCGTTCTGGACGGCGGTAAAGTTGCCGGTGTAGGAACTTCCGAAGAACTGCTTAAGACAAATGATATTTACAGAGAAGTATATGAATCTCAGGTGAAAGGAGGCGAAGAGGATGAGTGATAACAGAAAAAGTAAAAAACCAAGAATGACGAAAAATGATCTGAAAACAGCAAAACGTCTTATGAAGTATATGACGGGAAAATATAAATTTCAGTTTATTCTTGTATTTTTCTGTATTCTGATCAGTGCGGTGGCAACAACTGCAGTTTCTCTTTCGCTGAAATATCTTCTGGATGATTTTATTCTTCCTCTGATCGGTCAGAAGAGCCCGGATTTTGCAGGACTTTATAAAGCATTGACGGTTCTCGGATGTGTGTTCCTGGCAGGAGTTGTTGCAACTTTCATCTATACAAGAATGATGGTATATATCGGTCAGGGAGTCTTAAAGAAAGTGCGAGACGATATGTTTGAGCATATGCAGACACTGCCGATCCGTTATTTTGACCAGAATACAAACGGATCCATCATGAGTCTTTATACGAACGATACCGATACTTTAAGACAGATGATCAGTCAGGCAATCCCACAGGCTCTGATGGCATTGTTTACGATTGTTGTTACCTTTATCTCCATGCTGGTGTTAAGCCCGCTGCTTACGATCCTGGCAGTTCTGATCATTTTTGTGATGCTGTTTGTGACTGGTAAGATCGGTGCGAAGAGTGGAAAATATTTCGTTCGTCAGCAGATGTCCCTGGCAGATGTGACAGGTTTTGTCGAAGAACGTATGAACGGACAGAGAGTTGTCAAAGTTTTTAACCACGAAAAGAAATCCGAAGAGGAATTTGATAAACTGAATGAGGCTCTTTTTGAGAGCGCATCACAGGCAAATAAATATGGTAACATGATGGGACCGGTCATCGGAAATATTGGAAACCTGCAGTTTGTTCTGACGGCAGTTCTCGGTGGAATCCTTTCCGTTGCAGGCATCGGCGGAATCACCCTTGGTGTCATGGCTTCTTACCTGCAGTTTACCAAGAGCTTTACACAGCCGTTCATGCAGGTTGCACAGCAGTTCAACTCCATCGTTATGGCACTTGCCGGTGCAGAGCGTATCTTTAACCTGATTGATGAGAAGCCAGAGGACGACGAAGGCTATGTAACTCTCGTCAATGCAAAAAAAGACGAGAACGGAAATATTGTAGAGTGCAAAGAGAGAACTGGCATGTGGGCATGGAAACATCCGCATTCCGCAGACGGTTCTGTATCTTATACCGAGCTCAAAGGTGATGTAAGATTCGAGGATGTGACCTTCGGTTACAACGAGGACAAAACCATCCTTCACGACATCAGTCTTTATGCAAAACCGGGTCAGAAGCTTGCATTCGTAGGTTCTACCGGAGCAGGAAAAACAACAATCACCAACCTGATCAACCGTTTCTACGATATTCAGGATGGTAAGATCCGTTACGATGGAATCAATATCACAAAGATTAAAAAAGACGACCTGAGACATTCTCTTGGTATCGTTCTTCAGGATACACACCTGTTCACAGGAACGATTCGTGACAACATCCGTTACGGTAAGCTGGATGCAACCGATGAGGAAATTTATGCAGCAGCAAAACTTGCGCATGCAGATCAGTTCATCCAGATGCTTCCAAAGGGATATGACACCATGTTGAGCGGTGACGGTGAGGAACTGTCACAGGGCCAGAGACAGCTCCTTTCCATCGCAAGAGCAGCTGTTGCAGACCCGCCGGTACTGATCCTCGATGAGGCGACATCAAGCATCGATACCCGTACTGAGAGCATTGTACAGAAGGGTATGGATAATCTGATGAAAGGTCGTACCGTATTTGTCATCGCACACAGACTTTCCACGATTCGAAACAGTGATGCAATCATCGTTCTGGAACATGGAAAGATCATCGAGAGAGGTGACCATAAGGACCTGATCAAACAGAAAGGTACTTATTATCAGCTTTATACCGGCGCACTGGAGCTTTCTTAAATATTTAAAGAAACAAGATATAAAAGACAGAACCGCCTGAGGATTCAGATGGTTCTGTTTTTTAATACATTATTTATACAGAAATGGTATAAAATGCACAAAAACGGACTGTATTTATTTGATAAACATGGTATAC
>CAVFJK010000199.1:0-3545 GCA_963622815.1 Ruminococcus bicirculans (ex Wegman et al. 2014) | reverse complement strand
GAGGATGTTCTGGCAAAGGGGCTTTGCGAAAGAATCGGAATCGACGGAAGACTGGTTTATCAGAAAGCCGGATGCGATAAAGAAATCACAGAGTGTGCAATGCCTACTCATAAAGAAGCTATCCAGTTCGTACTGGACGCTCTTACAAATGATAAAACAGGCGCAATCAAGAGCCTGAAAGAAGTAGATGCAATCGGACATCGTGTCGTACATGGCGGTGAAAAATTTGCAGCTTCTGCAGTGATCACAGATGAAATGATCGCAGCAGTAAAAGAGTGTAACGATCTTGCACCACTTCATAACCCGGCAAACCTGATCGGTATCGATGTTTGCTCCGAACTTATGCCAGGTGTACCGCAGGTTGGTGTGTTTGATACTGCTTTCCATCAGACAATGCCTGCAAAAGCATATCTGTATGGACTTCCGATCGAATACTACAAAAAATACAAAGTAAGAAGATATGGTTTCCACGGAACCTCCCACAGCTTCGTATCCAAACGTGCTGTTGAATTCCTTGGCCTCGATAAAGATAACTCTAAAGTTATCGTTTGCCATCTTGGAAACGGATCTTCCATCAGTGCTGTTCAGAACGGCAAATGTGTAGATACAACTATGGGTCTTACACCACTTGAAGGTGTTGTTATGGGAACACGTTCCGGTAATATCGACCCGGCTATCGTTGAATACATCGCAAAGAAAGAAGATCTTGACATTGCAGGTGTTATGAATGTCCTGAATAAGAAATCTGGTCTTCAGGGTATGTCCGGAGTCGGAAGTGACATGCGTGACATCAGAGCCGCAATCGCAGATGGAAACGAAGATGCTAAGAATGCTTATGATGTACTTTGCTATGGCATCGCTAAATTCGTTGGCGGTTATGTAGCTGCTATGAACGGTGTAGATGCAATCGTATTTACAGCTGGTATCGGCGAAAACGTAGGACAGCTTCGTAAAGATGTCTGCAGCTATTTCGGATATCTTGGTGTTGAAATCGATGACAAAGCAAATGATACATTTAGCGAAGAAATCGTTATCTCTACTCCAAATTCAAAGGTTAAAGTTGCAGTTATTCCTACAAACGAAGAACTTGCAATCTGCAGAGATACAGTAGCACTGGTTAAATAATCGGTTATACGAGAATTTGAAAAGGACCCGCCGCCAGCAGGTCCTTTTCCTGACTATAAGAGGTTTGAAACATGAAAGTATTAAATTTTGGTTCTCTTAACCTGGATTATGTATACCAGGTGGAGTCTATCCTGATTCCGGGAGAAACGCAGGCATCAAAGAGCAGACAGACCTTTTGTGGCGGTAAAGGCCTGAACCAGTCGATTGCACTGGCAAAGGCCGGGATTCCTGTATATCATGCCGGACTGATCGGAGAGGGTGGGGAACCACTTCTCGAAGTTTGTAAAGAAAACGGAGTAAATACAGAATTTATCCGACAGATTTCCGGACCATGCGGACATACGGTCATTCAGGTTGATCAGAATGGTCAGAACTGTATCCTTCTCTTTGGCGGCTCTAACAGAAGCATGACAAGAGAGTTTGTAGATTCTGTTCTGGATTCTTTTGAGGAGGGAGACATCATCCTTCTTCAGAACGAGATCAATGAACTGGATTATATCATTGACCGTGCATATGAAAAACATATGATGATCATTCTGAATCCTTCTCCGTTTGACAGTGCACTGGAAAAATGTGATCTGTCGAAGATCAGCCTTTTCCTGATGAACGAGATTGAAGGTTTCCAGATTACAGGTGAAAAGGAGCCGGACAGAATTCTCGCAAAGGTAAAAGAACTCTATCCAAATGCAAAAGTGGTTCTGACTCTTGGCGGAGATGGTTCTGTATATCAGGATGAAACAGGAATTTACCGACAAGGAATCTTTAAAGTAAAAGCAGTTGACACAACAGCAGCAGGTGATACGTTTACCGGATATTTCATTTCTTCTATCATTGATGGAATGCCTGTTCAGAAAGGACTGGAGCTTGCAGCAAAAGCATCTGCGATTGCGGTTTCCAGACCGGGAGCAACCGCATCCATCCCGCTTCGCAGTGAAGTAGCAATGGACTAAAGTGGCGGAAAAATATAGAAATAAAAGTAAAAATGTCGTTGACAAATGGATGCCTCCTATGTATAATTGGTAAAGTGTGAATAGGAGAGAACTATGCAGATTCATTTATCAGATATTACAGACAGTGAAGGAAAAATCATACAGCTTAGTTCTGAACTGGAATTAGATAAGGTTTCATTTCAGATGGGAGAGTTTCCGGTATTGGATAAGACTCCGGTAGAACTTCGAATTGCTAATACAGGTAATAAAGTTCTTGAGCTGACAGGAAGCGGCAGTGTGACTGTCGGAATTCCGTGTGACCGTTGTCTGGAACAGGTATCTGTTTTGATTCCATACGAGATTGATCGTAAGCTGGACATGAAACAGACTGATAAAGACAGACTTGAGAATCTGGATGAGAATGACTATCTCACTGGCATGGACCTGGATGTGGACCGGTTGGTCTATCTTGAGGTACTGATGAGCTGGCCTTTGAAAGTTCTTTGTAAAGAAGAGTGCAAAGGAATATGCAGCCGGTGTGGGAAGAACCTGAACGAGGGCCCCTGCGGATGTGCAGAGGAGCCGAAGGATCCCCGTATGGCAGCCATCAGTGATATATTTAGTAAATTTAAGGAGGTGTAACCTATGTCCATATGTCCAAAGAACAAATCATCTAAAGCTAGACGTGATAAAAGACGTGCAAACTGGAAAATGAGTGCTCCGAATCTGGTAAAATGCAGCAAATGCGGTGCCCTGATGATGCCTCACAGAGTTTGTAAAGAATGCGGAAGCTACAACAAGAAAGAAATCGTGAAAGTTGAAGACTAATCACAATGTATGAGAAACAGAATCCTGTATCAGGGTTCTGTTTTTTTATGTTCATTGCTTTTCCGACACTGGTCTGTTATACTTGTACAGATGAGGCTTTACGATTTTATGTATTATGGAGGAAAATTATGGAACAGAAGAATCAGATCACGGAAGGTGTGATCTGGAAACAACTTTTAATATTCTTTTTTCCGATTGTTATAGGTACTTTTTTTCAGCAGGTATATAACACGGCCGACAGTATTGTTGTCGGTCGTTTTGTAGGTAAAGAAGCGCTGGCTGCCGTGGGAGGCTCAGTAAACCAGATCGTGAATCTGGTTGTGGAGGTCTTTGTCGGCCTGACGTCCGGCGCATCCGTGATCGTGGCACAGTTCTATGGTGCAAAGGATAAAAAGAATTTAAATAAAACATTACATACTTCTTATGCATTCGGTATTGTAACCGGATTTATAGTAGGTGTGATCGGGCTTCTTGTCACAAATACCGTGCTTGAACTTATGAAGACTCCACAGGAACTGATGGCTGATTCCAGACTTTATCTTCATATTTATTTTTGCGGAATGATCTTCAATATTATCTATAATATGGGAGCATCGATTCTTCGAGCTGTGGGTGATTCCAGGAGACCTCTGTATGTCCTGATGGTTACGTGCGGTCTGAATA
>CAVFJK010000198.1:3892-8555 GCA_963622815.1 Ruminococcus bicirculans (ex Wegman et al. 2014) | reverse complement strand
ATTCGTTAATGTCGGGAAGTGATCTGTATCATATTCTTCTTGACCGTTATCATATTCAGATGGAAATGGAGTCTACTGGTTATGCACTTGCGATTGCGGCAGTCGGAGACCGCGAAGAAGGATTTGAAAGACTGTGCCAGGCAATCGAAGAACTGGATCAGGAGCAGGATGAGCGTATAAAAGCAGGAATACCGACAGATGAGGACGGGCAGCTGGATGCCAGATCCATGCATTTCGTGCTGACACAGATGATGCTCATGTCTGATGCGATGGACGCTCCAACAGAGAAATGCCCGCTGGAAGAAAGCATTGGCAGAATTTCCGCAGAATTTGCTTATCTGTATCCACCGGGAATTCCCCTTATCACACCGGGAGAACAGATTACTGGACAATTTATCCGTAATATGAGAATATACATGGATAAGGGCTTATATCTGCAGGGACTGGAAGACTATTCAAATGCGACCATTCTTGTAGTAGAGCAGCCCCAGAGTACAAAGGAGCAAGACGAAGAAATTCATGAGTAAGATTTTTTATATTATGGGTAAAAGCGCCTCAGGAAAAGATAAAATCTATTCCAGACTGGCGAAAGATAAATCGTTGAATCTGAAGAAACTGATTCTGTATACAACACGGCCGGTCCGTGACGGAGAGGAAAATGGTGTACAGTATTATTTTACAGATGCTCAGAAACTGAAGGAGTTTGAGGCAGCAGGAAAAGTAATTGAAGCCCGTGCCTATAATACGGTTTATGGTGTCTGGACTTATTTTACGGCAGATGATGGTCAGATTGACCTTAAGAACGGTAATTATCTTGGAATCGGTACGTTAGAGTCTTTTCAGAAGATGAAAAATTACTATGGAAAAGAAGCGGTCATCCCGATATATATCGAAGTAGAGAACGGAGAACGTCTGATTCGCGCGATTCGAAGAGAACAGGAACAGGAAACACCAAAGTATAAAGAGCTTTGCAGACGTTTTCTTGCGGATGAAGAGGATTTTTCAGAAGAAAAGATTAAAGAAGCTGAAATACAGAAGCGATTTGTTAATGATGATTTGGATTTATGTGTGGGGGGGGGGGGGGGGGGGGGGGGGCAAAAATATTATAAATTATGTAAATTCCATGTCATAGTTAAAAATAGTTTTGAATGGCTAATAAAGTATGATATAATGACTCTATAGCGAACAAAGATTCGTATATGAAACTATAAACAAGAGAGGTGATTCTGAATGGTCAGTTTCAATAACATTATCGGACACGAAGAAATTATCCGGCATCTGAAGAATGCCATGAAGACGGGAAAAGTTTCCCATTCATACATTTTTACAGGCAGACCCGGATCCGGCAAGAAGCTTCTTGCAACCACATATGCGATGACCCTGCAATGTGAAGCCGGTGGAACAGAGCCATGTCAGAAGTGTGACTCCTGTAAGAAGGCACTGGGTAAGAATCATCCGGACATCATTATGGTAAACCATGAGAAACCAGGTACAATTTCTATTGATGAGATTCGTGAACAGGTGATTCATGATGTTGCAGTGAAACCATATTGCAGCCTGCATAAAATTTACATTATTCCTGATGCGGAGATGATGACGGTACAGGCTCAGAATGCTCTTCTTAAAACTATAGAAGAACCGCCGGAATATGCAGTGATCATGCTGCTGACCAGCAATGCAGATGCACTTTTGCCGACGATCCAGTCCAGATGTGTACGGCTGGACCTGAAGGTGGTTGATGACAGCCTTGTTAAGAAATATCTGATGGAACGGCTTCATGTGCCGGATTATCAGGCAGAGATAGATGCTTCCTTTGCACAGGGAAGTATTGGCAGAGCCAAGGAAGCTGCTACATCAGAAGAATTTTCCAGAATGACGGAGAATGCGCTTAAGATTCTCAAGTATGTAAATACAATGGAAGTATATGAACTTTCCGATGAGATAAAGGCTCTTTCGGATGAAAAGCAGAATATCAGTGATTATCTGGATATTTTCCAGTTCTGGTTCAGGGATGTTCTTATGTTTAAGGCAACTCAGGAGGTTGACAACCTGGTATTTAAACAAGAAATCAATTATATAAAGGAACAGGCGAGCCAGCGTTCCTATGAGAACCTGGAAAAGATTCTGGAAGCACTGGAAAAGACAAAAGTAAGGCTTCGTGCAAATGTCAATTTTGAACTTGCACTTGAACTTCTGTTCCTGACGATCAGGGAGAGATAGAATGACAAAAATTGTTGGTATAAGATTCAGAAATGTCGGAAAGATTTATTATTTCGACCCGAAGAATTATAAAATGAAAATCGGCGATCATGTGATCGTGGAGACTGCCCGTGGTGTGGAATTCGGCCGGGTTGTACTTGGACCGAAAGAAGTAGGCGAGGATGAGGTGGTTCATCCACTGAAAGAAGTGCTTCGAGTTGCTACTCAGGCAGACGAAGACCGCGAGAAACAGAACCGACTGAAAGAAAGAGATGCGTTTAAAATCTGCCAGAAAAAGATTCGCGAGCATGGTCTTGAGATGAAACTGATTGATGCGGAGTATACGTTCGATAATAATAAAGTGCTGTTTTACTTTACAGCGGACGGGAGAATTGATTTCCGTCAGCTGGTTAAGGATCTGGCAGCTATCTTTAAGACAAGAATTGAACTTCGTCAGATCGGTGTAAGAGATGAAACCAAGATTCTCGGAGGTATTGGTATCTGTGGCAGACAGCTTTGCTGCCATACTTATCTTTCTGAATTTGCACCGGTGTCCATTAAGATGGCAAAAGAACAGAATCTGTCACTTAATCAGACAAAGATTTCCGGTGTATGCGGAAGACTGATGTGTTGTCTGAAGAATGAACAGGAAACATATGAAGCACTGAATAAGAATCTTCCGGGAAGCGGAGATACCGTTACTCTTCCAGATGGAATGCAGGGCACGGTTCACAGCGTAAATGTTCTCCGACAGAGAGTAAAGGTAATCGTGGAAGTTAATGACGGAAAGGAAATTCAGGAATTCCCTGTAGGCGAACTGAAATTCCGACCACGTAAGAAGAAAGCAAAGAACGCTGATAAAGAAGTAAAGGATATTGAGGAAAAAGAAGGAGATTCTAAATCCCATGGAAAGAAATCCGCAGAATGATCTTGTATATTCGGGAGAACGGGTCGATGATCTTCAGAATGGATTGTATGTGATACAGAACCCGGAGAAATTCTGTTTTGGAATGGATGCGGTTCTGTTATCCGGATTTGCAGATATCCGTCGTAAGGAAAAAGTACTGGATATGGGAACCGGAACAGGTATTATCCCGATTCTTCTTAAATCGAAGGAGAAGGGGGAACACCTGACGGGTCTGGAGATTCAGGAAGAATGTGCAGACATGGCAAGACGAAGTGTTCTGTATAATCATCTGGAATCGGATATTGATATTGTTTGCGGAGACATAAAGGAAGCTGCTGAACTGTTTGGAGCAGCTTCTTTTGATGTAGTGACCAGTAATCCACCATATATGATCGGACAGCATGGCCTGCAGAATCCATATATGGCGAAAGCAATCGCAAGACATGAAGTTCTTTGTACACTGGAAGACGTAGTAAGAGGGGCGGCGGCAGTGCTTAAAGACCGCGGACGATTTTTTATGGTCCACAGACCGTTCCGTCTGGCAGAAATCTTTCAGGTTCTCATGAAATATAAACTGGAACCAAAGAGAATGCAGCTGGTATACCCATACATAGACAGAGAACCGAATATGGTTCTGGTCGAGGCCAGAAAGGGTTGTAATTCAAGAATTACAGTCGAGAGACCATTGATCGTCTATGAGAAACCGGGTGTTTATACCAGAGATATTCTTGAAATATATGGAATGGTATAAAATAATCTGAGAGAAAGGGGATTCCCGGATGAGTGGAAAATTATATCTCTGTGCAACCCCGATCGGAAACCTGGAAGATATTACACTCCGGGTACTCCGTACATTAAAGGAAGTTGATCTGATTGCAGCAGAGGATACCCGAAACAGTATAAAACTGCTGAATCATTTTGAAATTAAGACACCGATGACCAGCTATCATGAATACAACAAGATTGAGAAAGCCTATACGCTGATCGAGAAGATGCAGAATGGTATGAATATTGCACTGATCACAGATGCAGGTACACCGGGAATTTCGGATCCGGGTGAAGAACTTGTCAGAATATGCTATGAGGCAGGGATCGAAGTGACTTCTCTTCCGGGTCCGGCAGCATGTATTACAGCACTTACGTTATCCGGATTACCGACCAGAAGATTTGCGTTTGAAGCTTTTCTGCCGATGGATAAGAAAGAGCGAAAAGAAGTGCTGGAAGAACTGGTTGATGAGACGCGGACGATTATTTTGTACGAAGCACCTCATAAGCTGGTAAAAACATTGCGTGACATCAGGGAAACACTTGGGAATCGCAGGATCACACTCTGCCGGGAACTGACGAAGAAACATGAGACGGCATTTCATTCAACAATCGATGAGCTGATCGCTCATTATGAGAAAGAGAAACCGCTTGGGGAGTGCGTCCTCGTAGTAGAGGGCAAAAGCCGTCAGGAGCTGAAAGAAGAGGCAGCTGCTTCCTGGGAAGAAATTTCCATTGAGGAACATATGGAAATTTACGAGAAGCAGGGAATGACCCGCAAAGATGCCATGA
>CAVFJK010000198.1:0-3869 GCA_963622815.1 Ruminococcus bicirculans (ex Wegman et al. 2014) | reverse complement strand
GTATTTAATACATTAAAACGAAGCCATTCATTTATCAAAACGATATCTGAATGGCTTTTGTCATAATCCGGTAAATATTTAAGGCAGCAGAATCTATTAAAAAATACACAACAGAACACTGTAAGAAAAAAATATAGTAAAATTGTATCAGAAATAGAACTTTTTTTGTATTAATAGACACTTGTTATAACACATAATAAACGTTATGATAAAAGCAACTATTTATTGTAAATAAAGGAAATATGCAAACATAAATAATTAGTGGAGAAAGCGTATGGGTAAAAATGTACTGAAAGTCCGAATGCTTGGCGACTTCAAAATTGAATATAAAGGAAAAGAACTGGTACTGGATCGCAATAATGGATCAAAGACGACGCAGCTTTTTCAGATTCTGCTTCTGCACACACAGGATGGAGGTATATCAAAGACAGCGTTGATCAATGCTCTGTATGGAAGAACAGAAGTAGAAAATAAGAACGGAAGCCTGAATAATACTATTTTTCGACTGAGAAAGCAGTTGAAAGCAATTGGTCTGCCGGAAAGTAATTACATAAATATAAATGCAGGAATGTGTACCTGGGATCCAAATATACAAGTTGAAGTTGATGTATGTGAATTTGAAAAGCTGGTAGAGCTTTTACATAAAGAAAAAAGAGAAACAGACAGGATACATTTACTGATGAAAACCTGGCAAAGTTACAGGGGAGAATTTCTGCCGGATATGATCGGAGAAAACTGGGTTGCAGTTGAGAATGTAAAATGTCGGGATGATTATTTTGCATGTACAGAAGAATTGTGCAAATGGCTGAAGGCAAATGAAAGATATGAAGATCTGCACAGAATATCACATAAGGCTGCTCAGATTTATCCGTTTGATGAATGGCAGGTATGGGAAATAGAGAGTATGATCGGTATGTCCAGATATAAAGAGGGTCTGGAAATTTACAGAAATACAGAGAAATTACTGCTTGAAGAATTGGGAGTTGCACCATCAGCAAAGATGCTGAAACAGTTTCAGCTGATGGGGGAGAGAACTTCACAGGCGGCAGGAGCAATAGGGGATATCAAAGAAAGATTAAGAGAGAAGGATGAAGCAGTGGGTGCATACTATTGTCCATATCCAAGTTTTATAGATGTTTATCATGTTTTCAGTCGTATGATGGAGCGTTCCGGATTATCTGTGTTCATCATGCTGTGTACACTGGATTTTGAAAAAGAGAATATTTCCAATACTGAAGAGAGGGAAATGTCAGAAATCCTCAGAACAGCAATCCAGGGAAGCATACGTAAGGGAGATTTTTATACAAGATATAATATGCAGCAGTATATTATCATGCTGATCGGAATCAGTCAGGAGAACTGTCCGATCGTTACAAAACGAATCAATAAAGCTTTTCACAAAATGACCAATGGGAAGAAATCACCTCAGGTAGACTTTTATGTTGCATCGGTAGGTGAGGTAAGTGAACTAAAAGAAATAGAAAACGATTACAGGATTTCGTAAAAAATGAAAAATTTATAAAGTCTATTGAAAAAAGTAAGAACAAATGGTACCATGAGAGAAAGCATATTTCTATAAGTCTGAGGCATTTATGCCGTCTGTTTTTCTTAAAGTCACTTCGGAAATCCATGCTTTTAGATCCAGAAAAAATAAAAGCAGGGGTTCCGGGTGTAAGAACTGACGGAGCTTTACATTCTGCCCCCTGCAATAACAGGAGGTGCTGCCTATGGCAAGAAACAAAAAGAACAGTAAAGCAACCCAGAAGAAAAGCCAGACTGCTAAAAGAATTCAGTTGGAAAGTCGCCAGCCGAAAGCGAACAGAAAGTACAAGGATACCGTATTCAGGATGCTGTTTTCGGACAGGGAAAATCTTCTGTCGCTGTATAATGCGGTCAGAAAGACGACTAATGCAGTAGATAAAACAAGTGAAGAGGTTATCGGAACCGTGTATGCAGATCCGGAGCAGCTGGAGATCGTGACTCTTAATGGTGCAGTATATATGGGAATGAAGAATGACCTTGCATTTATCATTGACATGAACCTGTTCCTGTATGAACACCAGTCAACATACAATCCGAACATCCCATTGAGGGATCTGTTTTACATATCAGCGGAATACCAGAAGCTGGTAGACCACAGATCATTGTATTCATCAGCATTGCAAAAGATCCCGGCACCGTATTTTATCGTGTTTTACAATGGGACGGGGAAAAAAGAAGAGTACTGGGAGAATTCCCTGTCGGAAGCATACGAGAATCAGACAGGGGAGCCGAGATTAGAGTTAAAGGTGATCACCCTGAACATCAATGAAGGTAATAACAGAGAACTGATGGAACAGTGCCGGACGTTGAGGGAATATGCACAGTACGTGGAAAAGGTACGAAGATACACAAAAGAAATGGAACTGGATGCAGCCGTGGAACGGGCCGTAAACGAATGCATTCAGGAGGGAATCCTGGAAGAATTTCTCCGGGCGAACAGGACGGAGGTAATAGCAGTGAGTATATTCGAATATGACAAGGATGAAGAGGAAAAGAAACTCCGGAAGGCGGAATATGAGGCAGGTAAGCTGGAAGGAATAGAAGAGGGAATAAAAGAGGGAATAATACAAGGGAAAAGAGAAGGAATAATAAAAGGAATAGAAGAAGAAAAAACAGAAATGATCCGTGAAATGCTGAAAGTGGGAGAAGCGGTTGAAAAGATTGCCCGGTATGCCAGATGTAAAATAGAGGATGTAGAGAAGATAAAAAATTCCCAGTGAAGAAAATGATGGAATTATAAATAATCAGAAAAAAGATTTATTCGACAAAAAAAAACCTTTACATTTAAAACTTCCTATGTTAGAATAATCAAGTGTGTGATATATTTTTCATATCCTTGCTCTCTGATATACAGGCAGAGGGCCATAAAGACCATAAGGAGGTAAGAAAGCATGAACAAGTACGAATTAGCATTAGTTGTGAGCGCAAAAGTTGAAGACGAAGTTCGTGATGCAGTAGTAGAGAAAGCTAAAGGCTACATCGCTCGTTACAACGGAAACGTCACAGAAGTAGAAGAATGGGGTAAGAAGAAATTAGCTTACGAAATTCAGAAAATGCATGAAGGCTTCTACTATTTCATTCAGTTTGAAGCAGACGCACAGTGTCCGGCAGAAGTAGAAAGACATGTACGTATCATGGACAACGTATTAAGATACTTAGTCGTTCGTAAAGACGCATAATCTTTTTACAGATGGATTTTAGAAAGCACCATTAAGAAACCCGTTCACTCACTATGAAGAAAGAGGTATTTTAATGAACAAAGTAATTTTAATGGGACGCTTAACAAGAGATCCTGAGGTGAGATATTCCGCAGGAGAAAATGCACTGGCAATTGCTAGATACACATTAGCAGTAGACAGAAGATTTCGTCGTGACGGCGAAGCAACTGCAGACTTTATCAGCTGTGTTGTTTTCGGACGTGGCGCGGAATTCGCAGAGAAGTACTTCCATCAGGGAATCAGAATCGTAGTCAGCGGTCGTATTCAGACCGGAAGCTACACAAACAGAGATGGCCAGAAGGTATATACTACAGAAGTAGTAGTTGAGGAACAGGAATTTGCCGAGAGTAAAGCTTCCAGTGACAGCTATGCAGCATCACATCCTCAGCAGAATGCAGCATCGGCTCCGTCAATGCCGAGCCCGGGAGCAGCTAGTGCAGACGGCTTTATGAATATTCCGGATGGAATCGACGAAGAACTTCCATTTAATTAAACTGAAAGAAATAAGAACAGGAGGAAACCATCATGGCTTACAATAGAGGCGAAAGACCGGACTCTCCAATGAAGAGAAGAGGCGGACGCAGAAGAAAAAAAGTTTGTGTATTCTGC
>CAVFJK010000197.1:3344-12747 GCA_963622815.1 Ruminococcus bicirculans (ex Wegman et al. 2014) | reverse complement strand
CCGTATGTTCCAGAGCAAGATCATCCTCAATACGGCTCCATTCAAATCCGGATCCTCCCGGAAGCATATCATGAATCAGAAGAATCGGGCTGCCCTTACCCTTCTTGGTATAATAGATATCACCGAATCGCCAGTGATAATAATTTCTCACATCTGTATCCAGCATTTCCTTCAGACAGGCAGATGCTGCGATTACTTTATTTATAATATGAATAGTGGCAGTTGTTGTCGTAACCAGTGCTGCTATTGTCAGCAGACGTTTGCTGTGTTTCTTCATGTTCTACCTCCCTTTTTTCATCACCTGAGTAATTATTATTATACGATAAAAAAGGCATTTTTACAATCTATAACAAAGAATCTATAGCAGAGAAAGAAGTTTTTCGACATCTTCCATTCTGGTTGCCCAGCTGGTTGCAAATCGAACTACCGTATGTGTATCGTCAGCTTTTTCCCAGAAGCTGAACTGTACCTCTTTTTTCAGTTCTTCCATAAAACTGTTCTCCAGAACTACGAATTGCTGATTCGTCGGAGAATCAATATAAAACTGATAACCTTTTTCTTTCAGACCTTTTTTCAGCACTGCTGCCGTCTCGATGGCATTTCTGCCAACTTCCAGATAAAAGTCATCTGTAAAAAGAGCATCAAACTGTACGCCCACAAGTCTGCCTTTTGCAAGCAATGCTCCATGCTGTTTAACCCTTGTGAGGAAATGCTTCGGCATACTGTTTCCGGTAAACACAACAGCTTCGCCGCACAAAGCTCCCGCCTTGGTTCCTCCAATATAAAATGCATCACAGAGCTTTGCAATATCCTGCAGTGTTACATCAGTCTCTTTACTGACAAGCCCGTAGATCAGTCTGGCTCCATCCATAAAGAGTGGAAGTTTATATTCTCTGCAGACTGCTGAAATTTCTGTCAGCTCTTCCTTTTTATACAGAGTTCCATACTCTGTCGGGTGAGAAATGTAGACCATTCCTGGAAATACCATATGTTCATGATTCTCATCTCCGTAAAATGTCTCAACCAGATTCTTAAGATCTGCCGCATTGATTTTTCCATTCTTTTCCGGAAGTGTCAGCACTTTATGTCCGGTAAATTCAATCGCACCGGCTTCGTGTGTACTGACATGCCCCGTCTGAGCCGCTACAACGCCCTCATACGGCTGTAACATCGTATCAATGACAATCTGATTGGTCTGCGTGCCACCTGTCAGTAAAAAGACTTCTGCGTCCTCACAGCCACATGCCTTCTTAATCTTCTCTTTTGCTTCTTCGCAGTAATGGTCGGTTCCATAACCCGGAAGCTGTTCCATATTCGTATCAATCAGGTGCTGAAGTACTTTTTCATGTGCACCCTCGGAATAATCATTTAAAAAATATAACATCTCTGGTTCCTCGCTTATCATAAAATCAGTTTTATTTTATCACCATAAATACTTTTTTTCCATCATCAAAAAAATACCCCGCGAACAACTCGCGGGGCAGGTTTATTACATTTTAATTTTCTTCTGTAGTTTCAGATTCTGTATCTGTCTCAGCTGTATCGGATGTGCTTTCTTCGGCATCTTCCGTATCCGGGTTTACTACTTTCTGATAAGCTTCATCCAGATCTTTTACATTCATCTTATTTACAAGATAAACTTTATCTTCTACCACTGCTGCATAGAAGTTTGTATCGTATTCATAATACTTCACAGTAGTTTCGGTTCCGTTTGTATCTTTAATGATAAAGGTATATGCCGGATCACCTTCCGGAGTATATTCCTCAGTGAGACGTTCCTGTGCAGTCATATTGATGAGCTTATTATAGAAGGTCGTAAATGTTGATTCATCGAGATCCTCACCATCTACTTTATAAGTGGTTGTTGTAGTCTCTGTTGAATCATCAGAAGAACTTTCGTCAGAGGAATCTGTACTGCTTTCATCTGTAGAATCTGTATCTGTAGTATCAGCATCTGTGCTGTCTGTATCGTCCTCAGTATCTTCATCTTCTGCTTTTACGGTTTCCGTTACAACATTTATCGTATGATCTCCGTCTGCTGTCTGAACTTCCAGGGAATCCAGATCATTCACAGAAACATAGCTTACTGTCAGGCTGTAGAAATCAGACATTGTACTGTCCAGGATATCTGTCAGAGAATCTTTCGTGATCGTGTAAACTTCTTTACTGTCATTTACTTTCACATAACGATCATCGCCTGTCTCGTCTCCCACATAGATGGTAAGAGTCTTCTCCACGGTCTGTGTTTCCGGCTCATCCTCGGAAGAATCTTCATCGGATGCATCCGCATCGCTGCTTTCCTCAGAAGCTTCTGTTGTACTTTCTTCTGTATCAGTTGTGTCGGCATCTGTCGACTCTTCTGAATTCTCCTCATCGCTCTCCACAGCTTCTTCCTCGGTATATTTCACAGTAACGACTGCATATGGATCATCGAATCCATATTTGGAATCATCAGTGCAGTTATAATCTACAAATTTATCATATGCCAGAGAACCGATCGCAGAAGTTACATTTCCTGCGGCTGTCGTATCCGCTTTCTCTGAGGACTTGCCATCAGATACATTCCAGAACAGGTTCTCTGCATCCTGTGTGAGTTCATATCCGTCTTCTTTGTCCACCTTCACATCTGTGATTGTAGCAGAAGTAACTGATGGGAACGTACCGCTCTCTGCGAAATCATATAAAGTTCCCATAAATGGCTCTATGGATGTACTGGATACCAGATAAACGTTTTTGTCATCATCAGACTTCTTCACATAGTACTGATTGTTGGAAGACTCCATGCCGACTTCAAGAGTTGTGTCTCCATCTTCGGTTGTCAGTGTGATCGTATTCTGCGGAGAGTCCAGATCATACTGGCTCAGATCCTCTACATCAGAAATTTCCTGATCGGCAGTCAGGGAAGCAACTCCCTTGACCGCACTGTCAACTGTATCCTGATTTACCGGAAAATCAGCATCTGATTTTTCCGTCCATGTATCATCTTTTTTATCAAATTCTACGTTATCCTGATCAGCGGTAAAGGAAACGGCAGTTATATCATCAGCTTCCAGACTGACCAGCTCTACGCTTGTATCATCCTCTTCTGCCTCTTTTTCTTCCTGTGAAGTAACATAAAAGTTTACACCCTCATATGCACCACATAACACTCCCAGCACTACTACTGCTGAAACAAGTTTGACTGTTTTTTTCTTCATTTATGCCTTTCTCCTTTTCAGCCATACCATGAATCCAATTACAAGGAAGACAATCGGGATGATTCCCATTACCATGATCTTCCAGAAGCTTACATCGTAAGCAGTCAGTGTCAGATAAGAAACCTGAAGACTCTTGGATGGAACAGAAATTGTAGAAGTTTCATCAGAACTGCACATCCAGTTAAGAGAACTCATTATCATCTGCTCATTTCCGCCGGATACCATCTGATTGATCTGGCTTTCCATCAGATTAGATGTAGAATAATAAACAATCTGGGTCTCTTTGTCATCATCCAGAGTCTCTGTGATACTTACGCCAAGATCAAATGGTCCTTCAATGTCATCATCTGTCTTCTCGATCGTTCCGCTGTTCACATCCACTTTTGAGTAAGCGCTGTCAGAGGTTGTAAGAAGACTGCTGATCGTAACAGTATCTCTGACACTGTCACTCTGTTTAATTCCCTGTGCATAAGGCATCAGGACATAATAACCCTTTGATGCAAAATCAGATATGGCATCTGTACTGTTTACTGTCGGCACCAGATAATATGGCATCTGTGCATAATGCTGTGAATCGCCTTCGATCACAATACCTTCTGTTCTTTCCACACCATAATTTTCGAGGACCGCATCAAAATTTTCCATAGACTCTTCTGTATAATCAGAGAAGATCATCGCTTTTCCGCCATTCTCCAGATATTCAATGATCGCATCTTTTTCTGATTCAGAAATATCTGTTGTCGGTGCATTGATCAGCAGGCAGGCTGCATCATCCGGAACACTCTCTTCTGTGATCAGATTCAGAGATTTAATGTCGATATTTGCTTTCTCGATATCATCCTGAATGGTAGAATCCAGTTCTTTCTCGCCATGTCCGTCCAGTGTATAAAGTACCGGAAGATCTTCAGATGTTACATAAGAGATTGCACTGTCGATCTGACCTTCTCCGTCAAATGCCGACGTAGTATAGCTGTAAGTATTATAATCCATTGATGATTCGTAAATACTGTCATAGCTTACAACTTTACTTCTGTCTCCGCATACAACGATCAGACTGTTAGAAGAAACTTCATCACTGGTATACTCAGATGTAAATTTCGGGTTTACAACCGGGTCTTTCTGTTCTACTGTGATATGATCAGATTCTTCGTCATATTTTTCCAGAAGCTTCTCGATCGTTTCATCTTCAGAACCGCTCTGTACAACCTGATAGATCGTTACATCTTTATCCAGATCTTTCAGGAATTTCCTGGTATCATCACTGATGCTGTAAAGTTTCTGGTCGCTTACATCCACTTCAGTATATTTTGACGGAAGGGAACCAACGATCATATTGATCACAAGAACAATCACAATAAAAACAGCACTTATCACAACACTGTATGAACCGTTCTTGAGATATTTTTTATTCATGGAATCCTTGATTTTCTGTTTTAATGGCTTCTTATCTTTTTTTGAATTCTTTCCTGCAGAATTCTCTGTCGGATTCTCATTATTTTCTGCTTTTTTTGCTTTCAGTTTTTCCGTAAATTTCATTGTCTCCCACCTCCTTAATTCCAGCGTCTCTTGGTAATTGACTGTACGGTCAGGAACAGGCAGACTACAACCACAGACACAAAATATAAAATTCCTTTGATATCAAAAATTGAATTTGCAAAGTTATCAAAATGGCTGCTCAGGTTGAATATATCCAGCACTTTCTGGATTCCGCCTGAGAAGAAACTGGAATTTACAACATAAATGATTGCCAGTACAATCTCACCAGCCACACAGATAACTGCCGAAATCAAAAGGTTTTTGATCATCGTATAGATCACGATCGCTGCTGCCAGGATCAGAAGTCCAAAAGTAATACATGTAGCAAGTGAGCCCTCTGAGAAGAAAGAGGAAATTCCGTTCATCATATAAAAAGCGAACAGAATAACAAAGGTCAGTACTGCTGCAATGACCTGACTTTCTGTCAGAGATGAGATAAATACACCAATCGCAAGGTTTGCGCATCCAAGAAGGAAAAATCCCAGAACTGCAGTATAGGCGGTTCCAAGAGATACGGTTCCGAATTTGGTCATGAGCAATGGATACAGGCACATGATCAGCATCGGAATTGCAAAAATCGTAACCAGTGCAAAATATTTTCCAAGAACAATATTTTCAACAGATACAGGAGCTGTCAGAAGCAGCTGATCCGTTTTCTGTTTTCTTTCTTCTGCAAGGACTCTCATGGTCAGAATAGGTACACTGATCAGAAACACAAAGGTCAGTGCACTTAATGTATACTCAAAACGCGGATATGCTGCTCCAAGCTGATATGCTGAAAAATAAATACCTGTCAGAAGCAGGATAAAAAATATGAACAGGTAGCCGATCATGGAAGTAAGATAACTTCTCAGCTCCCTTTTATATACTGCTATCATTTATTTTCCCCCTCCTTTTTTTCTGTTTCCTGTGCTGCCAGAAACTCTTCTGCTTCACTGGCACTGCTGATCTCCGGTTTTTCTTCTTTCTTTTCAGTTTTTTTCTTCTTATCATCTTCGGTCAGTTCGAGGAAGATTTCTTCCAGAGATACTTTCCTGGACTGCATTTCCAGAATCGGACAATGTGCATCTGCCATCTTAAAAAATACCTCTTCGCGGACATCTGTATTTTCTTTGGTTGAGAGTGTCACATTCCATGCATGCTCTTCCTTCGCAGACGCTACAGTGATATCTTTAACACCATCAATCTGTCCAAGTGCTGTACGGATACGGTCTTTCTCGCCTTTTACAAGCAGATTTAAGGTATTGGAACCTTCTGCAAGTTTACCAAGATTCTCCGGTGTATCACTGGCAACCAGTTTTCCATGAGAAATGATCAGAACATAGTCGCAGACTGCACTGACTTCTGACAGAATATGGGAACTCAGAATAACGGTATGTTTCTTCTTAAGACTTTTGATCAGATCACGGATCTCTATGATCTGTTTCGGGTCCAGACCTACGGTCGGCTCATCCAGAATGATAACTTCCGGATAACCAAGGATTGCCTGTGCCAGACCAACCCTCTGCCTGTAACCTTTGGACAGGTTCTTTATCAGACGATTTTTCATGTCCGTGATCTTTACCATATCCATGACTTCTTCTACCATGGATTTCTTTTGATTTTTTGGAATTTTTTTGAGATCAGCAACGAAATTCATATATTCGCCTACTGTCATATCGAAATAAAGAGGCGGCATTTCCGGCAGATAGCCAATGCATTTTTTTGCCTGCTCCGGTTCATCCAGTATATCATGACCATCGATAGTTACCGTTCCCTCCGTAGATGCTATATAACCGGTAATCATGTTCATGGTTGTAGATTTACCAGCTCCGTTTGGCCCCAGAAAGCCGTAGATTTTGCCTTTCTCAATCTTAAAAGAAAGGTGGTCAACTGCTGTGTGATCCCCATAGCGTTTGACCAGATTGTTTACTTCAATCACAAGTCTCTCCTCCTTTTTTTCTTTAACCAGAATTTTCTGTTATACAAAACAGAAGATGCCTCCAGGTGAAACAGAGATAGGGGGTACCCGGAAGCATCTTCCATTTATGAGCCGGACTTTACGTCCGCTCTGGAAATATTTTATGAAGAAGTTGTGATAAAAATTGGATAAATCTGTGATGATTTTGTGAAAATAAAACGTATTTTTGAAATAGTTTTTCTAAAAGCAGTTTACTTCTATGAAAGAGGCTCTTTCAATGGTGTTCCTGCCTTACGCGGATAGCGTCCCGGTGTTGGTTTCATTTTCTCAATTACAACAAGAGAACGCTGGATTTCCGAATCCGGAAGGTTAAAGTAAACCACATCCTCAATCTTACCACCAAGGATCTTAACTGCTTTTTCCGCCTGCTTAAGTTCTTCCTGAACTGTACCGGACTTATAAGAAATAAAATGTCCGCCGACTTTTACATAAGGAAGACAATATTCAGACAGAGTTGCCAGATTGGAAACTGCACGGGATACGCACAGGTCATACTGTTCGCGGTACGCTTTATTCTTTGCAAACTCCTCGGCTCTTCCATGAATTGCCGTGATATTTTCCAGTTTCAGAAGATTAAAAGTCTCTTCAAGGAAATTGACTCTCTTTTTTAAAGAATCAAGAAGGCAGGCTTCCAGATGCGGAAATGCAATCTTAAGCGGCACTCCCGGAAATCCGGCTCCTGTTCCGATATCCATGATTTTGTCGACTTTTGTCATATTCACAGCCTTCACACAGGCAAGACTGTCCAGGAAATGCTTTACCAGCACTTCCTGAAATTCTGTGATTCCGGTCAGGTTCATAACCTTATTTTTTTCTACCAGATATTCATAAAAAACAATAAACTGCTGTTTCTGTCCTTCATCCAGAGCAATACCAAGCTCTTCGCAGCCCTGCTCCAGTACTTTCAGATCATAAGACAATATTCTTTCCTCCACTTTTCAGGATTTTTCTCAGGAATTTCTTCTGTACTGTTCCAGATATACCAGTAATACAGAAATATCTGCCGGTGATACACCGGAAATACGGGATGCCTGTCCGATAGAGATCGGACGGTACTCTTCCAGTTTCTGTCTCGCCTCGATACGAAGGCTGCCAACCTTTTCGTAATCCAGATCTTCCGGAATCTTCTTTGCTTCCAGTTTCTTAAACTGTTCTACCTGTTTCAGCTGTCGTTTAATATAACCTTCATATTTCAGGTTGATCTCTACCTGCTGCTTCACATCCCATGGAAGTTCCGGACGTTCTTTATCAATCGGTGCCAGATCTTCATAATTCAGTTCCGGTCTGCGGATCAGCTCTGCGATCGTTGTTCCGGACTTTAACAAAGTACTTCCTTTAGATGCCAGTAAATCCTGAACTTCTTTTGAGCCGCCAACCGTTGTATGTTCTGTACGCTCGATTTCTTTCTGAATCGCTTCTTCTTTTCTGAGAAGTGCCTGGTAAGTTTCCTCTTCGATCAGACCAACCTGATAGCCTTTCTTTCTAAGCCGAAGGTCTGCGTTATCCTGTCTCAGAAGAAGACGATATTCTGCACGGCTGGTCATCATTCGATATGGTTCATGGTTTTCTTTAGTAACAAGGTCATCGATCAATACGCCAATGTACGCTTCAGAACGATCCAGAACCAGTTGTTCCTGTCCTTTTACTTCCATTGCAGCATTGATTCCGGCAATCAGTCCCTGCGCCGCAGCTTCTTCATATCCGGAACTTCCGTTAAACTGTCCTCCACTGAACAGGCCTTTGATCTTTTTAAACTCCAGTGTCGGATAAAGCTGTCTTGGATTGATGCAGTCATATTCAATTGCGTATGCATTTTTAACGATTTTTGCATGCTCCAGTCCCGGAACGGTATGGTACATTGCGTCCTGTACATCCTCCGGAAGAGAACTGGACATTCCACCGATATACATCTCATTTGTATAAAGTCCTTCCGGCTCGATAAATACCTGATGACGGTTTTTATCAGCAAAACGAACGACCTTATCCTCAATAGACGGACAGTATCTCGGACCGGTTCCCTCGATCATTCCGGAATACAGTGGAGAACGATCCAGGTTATTGCGGATGATCTCATGTGTTTTTTCATTTGTATAAGTCAGCCAGCAGGATTTCTGCGGAATCTGTACAGACTCCGGATCTGTGGAGAACGAGAATGGAACGACTCTTTCATCACCAAACTGCTCTTCCATTTTTGAATAATCGATCGTATTTCCGGCAATTCGGGCCGGTGTTCCTGTCTTGAATCGGAACATTTCGATTCCAAGTTCCTTCAGGGAATCGGTCAGATAATTTGCTGCCTGCAGTCCGTTCGGACCGGTATAGTTGCTGACATCACCATAGATACATCTTGCTTTCAGGTAAGTACCTGTACAGAGTACAACAGCCTGGCAGTGATATATGGCACCGGAATAAAGCTGTACTCCTTTGATCTTTCCATCTTCAACCAGAAGCTTTGTGACTTCGCCCTGTTTGATGGTCAGATTTTCCTGATTTTCCAGAGTCTTTCTCATCTCAGTGCTGTAAGCCTGTTTATCAGCCTGCGCTCTCAGTGAATGGACCGCCGGACCTTTTGATTTATTCAGCATCTTTGACTGAATAAATGTCTTATCAATATTTTTACCCATTTCTCCGCCAAGTGCATCCAGTTCCTTAACCAGATGTCCCTTTGAACTACCGCCGACATTCGGGTTACACGGCATCAGTGCAATGC
>CAVFJK010000197.1:0-3334 GCA_963622815.1 Ruminococcus bicirculans (ex Wegman et al. 2014) | reverse complement strand
GTGCAATGCTGTCTACACTTACCGTAAACATAACGGTATCCAGTCCCAGACGTGCACAGGCAAGTGCCGCCTCACATCCGGCATGACCTGCACCTACAACAACAATATCACAGGTTTTTTCCAGTGTTTTGTTCTCCATTATTTATCTTCCCTTCTATTTACCAACACAGAATTTACTGAAAATCTCATTTACAAGGTCTTCTCCAACAGACTCGCCTACGATTCGCCCAAGACTTTCGTAAGCATTCATCAGATCAATGGAGAAAAAGTCCTCCGGCATTCCCATCTCAATACTTCCCAATACAAGCTTCAGGCTCTCTTTTGCTTCCTCAAGAGCAGCTTTATGACGGGCATTTGTAATATAAACCTCATCATTAAATGAAAGTTCTCCATGAAAGAACATTCTCTTAATCTCGTCTTCCAGCTGACTGATTCCGGTCTCCTCTACTACAGAAATCGGAATAACCGGGCTTCCTGTTCTAAATTTCAGATTTTCGATATCAACTGCCGGTGTAAGGTCTGTCTTATTATAGATTACAATGCTCTTTCGTCCGGAAAGAAGTTCCATAATCTCATGGTCATTCTCATCCAACGGAAGAGAGGAATCCACTACATAAAGAATCAGGTCCGCATCTTCTGCCATCTGCTTTGCCTTACCGACCCCAATCTTTTCCACGACATCTTCTGTCTCACGGATTCCGGCCGTATCAATCACGCGAAGCGTGATTCCGTTCAGAGAAATATATTCTTCGAGAATATCTCTCGTTGTTCCGGCGATTTCTGTAACGATCGCACGGTCCTCACCCACCAGAAAATTCAAAAGTGATGATTTTCCGGCATTCGGTTTTCCGAGGATTACGGTTTTGATTCCTTCCTGAATCATTCTTCCGTCGTCGGCAGTTTTCAACAGCTCACCGATATTTTCACTCTCTTTTTCCACAATTCCCTGCAGTTCCTGTGGATAGCCTGTGAGGTCAAAATGCTCCGGATCATCCAGTGCTGTCTCGATATATGCAATCTGATGAAGCAGTCTTGCACGGATTTCTTTAACAGCTCTCTGCACAGAACCTTTTAACTGTTCCACGGAGCTTTTAAGTGCTATCGAGTTCTTCGCCTGAATGACATCCATAACTGCCTCTGCCTGTGACAGATCCAGTCTTCCGTTCAGAAATGCTCTTTTTGTAAATTCTCCCGGTTCTGCGATCACTGCACCATTTTTAAGAACAGTTTCCAGAACACGTTTCATGGCATATACTCCGCCATGACAATCTATTTCTACGGTGTCCTCACCCGTATATGTGTGAGGTCCTCTCATGATCATAACCAGTACTTCATCTACAACTTCTTCTCCATCATAGATAAATCCATAATGAATGGTATGGCTCTGTACTTCGCGGATATCTTTTTTTCCATTCCTGGAACGATAGATTTTCGCGATCACATCCATGGCTTCTTCGCCGCTGATGCGGACAATGCCGATACCGGAAGCACTCATTGCTGTAGAGATTGCTGCAATTGTTTTCTCCATATTGCCTCCATGGTAATATCTGCTAACGCAGATATTTTTATATCTATTTTTATAAACTCGATTACTTCATGTCTCCGACATTCTCGTAATCGCATACAAATTCGTAATCCAGCCTATCGGCTTACTTACTCATTTATATTAGCCCGTCAAATAAAGATGCCTCAGAGGAAACTTTTCCTCTTCGGTCTCTTTGCTTTCCGGGACTTTATAAAAAGGATGTTACTCTACGAAAACGCACACGTCAAGACGTGTTATTCACGCTTTCACCTAGAATAACATCCTTTTAATTAAGTTACTATAATTTTATTAGTATCTTTTTAATTTAACGACTACATGACGGTAAGGTTCTTCGCCCTCACTGACTGTCTCAACAAATTTATTTCCCTGCAGTGCAGAGTGAATGATTCTTCTTTCGTAAGGATTCATCGGCTCAAGTACAACAGGTTTTCTGGTCTTTTTCACCTTGTAGGCAATGCCTCTTGCCAGATTTTCCAGAGTTTCCTTACGACGTCTTCTGTAATCCTCTGTATCCAGTTTCACGCGGATATAATCGGATTTACCTTTATTTACAACAAGGCTTGTCAGATACTGAAGAGAATCCAGTGTCTGTCCTCTCTTACCGATGAGGATTCCCATATCTTCACCTTCAAAATCAACTTCCAGACAACCGTCTGTTGTGTTGTATTTAGAAGTAATCTGAACTTCCCCAAGATCCATGGAACCAAATACATCACGAAGGAACACAAGTGCTCTTTCCTCAACATCTTTGATTTCTTCCGGATCTGTAATGATTTCAATCGGTTTTGATGCCTTTACCGGTTTTTCCTTCGCCGGTCTTTCTTTCTGTTCTCTTACCGGTTTCTCTTTAGCCGGTTTTTCTTTGAACTGTTTTTCTTTTGCAGGTCTCGGCTGTTTTTCTTCTTTTGATGTTTTTGCGGTTTCTGTCTTAGTTTCCGGTTTCACATCATTCTGTCTGGAAACGGATTTCGGTGCAGATTTCTTTGTTTCTTTTACGCTATCTTCTTTAAAAGCATCAAGTTTAACAGAATCAACGATCTTTTCAATCTCGTTTTCTTCAGAATGATCTTCTACTTTACGAGCTTTGATAATCGCCGGTTTACTTCCGATTCCAAAAAATCCGGAACTTCCTTCGCTGATTACCTGAATATCAAGCTGATCACTGGATACGCCCAGTTCAATACATGCCTTAGTGATTGCTTCACTCTTTGTTTTGGCTGAAAACTGCATATATTCACTCATGATAAAACCCGACCTTCCTTTCCTGTTTCTTTTTATTTCTTCTTATTACGTTCTTCAAAATCTCTTACAAGATTTGCCTTTGATGTAATGCTGCCGGCTTTTGCATGAGATGCATTCTTATAAGCATCTTCTACTTTCTTTGCACGGCTTGCTTCGTCTGTACCACTCATACCTTTTTCAACCTTGTTGATATTTCTGGCACTCTGATGAGCCTGATTTGTGATCTTCTGAGGCGGAAGTCCCTGTTTTGCTCTCTTGGCTTCCATTTTTTTCATATTTTCATTTACAAGATCATCAATATCCATCTTGTTCAGGTGACGGTTTATGAGGAGCTGCTGGATACATCTTACCACTGCACTCGCGATCCAGTAAATACCAAGACCTACCGGGAATGTAAAGCAGAAAAATGCGGACATAAGAGGCATTACTGTATTCATGGTCTTCATAGAGCTTGCCATAGCATTATTGTCATCATTTCCGTTCTGTGCAGCTGCCTGCGGCATAAGCTTCAGGTTCAGCATCTGTGTTGCCCATGCAAGTACCGGG
>CAVFJK010000196.1:0-10830 GCA_963622815.1 Ruminococcus bicirculans (ex Wegman et al. 2014) | reverse complement strand
TTGTATTTGTAAACGATAACTTTTTTAGCTTTTCCGTTTTCAACTACAGAAGCGGTAACACTGGCATTAGCTACATCAGCTCCAACTTTTAAACCTTCGTTGCTAACTGCAAGAACGTTATCAAAAGTAACGGTTTCACCAGCTTCAACACCGAGCTTTTCAACTCTGATTACGTCGCCCTCGGCAACTTTGTACTGTTTACCACCTGTTGCAATAATTGCGTACATCTGTGGCACCTCCTATAATCTTTACTCGCCAGATATGGTGGAATGAGTCTTAAACCCACACTCTTAAACCTCTCTGTGCGGCATCTGCTACATAATAGCATGGCTTTTCCCACTCGTCAAGAGGAATAAAATAATTTTTTCAAAAAATTTTGACAAACCAAGAGGGATCCTGTCCCCCAACAGAATCCCCCGATTACCCCATCTTATGTAATTATCATCTAAAAAGACTGATCCCGAATTCTCTTTTACTTTTTATAAAGCAGTTACGATCTTATCCTGTAAGGATTCCGGAACCTCTTCTTTATCCAGAGACATACTGATAACAAATTTAACATTAAACTTCTCACCTACAGCTGTCAGCTGTTCCAGTGCACTGGTAACATCCTTGCCTTCCAGTTTAGCGGTTGTGAGGAAGCTGTCAAGATAAACCTGCTCAAGGTCATGATCCTGTGAAATGATACCGCATACAAATCCAACGAATTCATCTGCGTTTTTGATCGGATATACAGATACATCGATCAGACGAACTTTATTATTCAGTTCATACATATGTTTTGTGCTTTTGTCTAAGTAAACAATGCTGCCATTAGCCTCTTTAATTGCACCGTTCACTTTGTCTAACAGTACTTTTGTTTTGCCTTTGCCTTTCTTTCCTACGATCAGTTCAACCATGCTGTTTTCCTCCTTAGACACAATATATAATTTTTGAATAAAAACGATGTTGAATATGGTTAATATTATAGTGCAACTTGTTTTAAAATTCAAGAGGAATTTAGTTTTTTTTGTCACTTTTTCCAAATAGCATGAATATTTCCCTGTATTCCTGTATTAATGCCAAAAACTCCGGAAAATCATTCCCGGAGTTTTATATTACATAGTATTTATATTCTCAAGAAGAGCGGTCATCTGCTGATAAAGCAGTTCTTTTGTAGATGCGCCCATAACGATTGAAATATACGGCTCACCGTAAGAGTTTTGGCTGAGCAGCGCCAGACAGTTTCCTGCGCTGTTCGTTGTTCCGGTCTTACCGCCAAGGATCGTTACACCCTTCGGAGCGTTTGCCTCTCCTGTAAGGTAATGGTCTGTTGCAGTAAGTGCCACACTCTCCTCAGATCCATCGCTGTGCTGGAATGTAACTGTATAACTTGGAAGCTGTGTGATCTCCGTAAATTCCGGATAATTCAGTGCTTCTTTCAACATCAGATAGATATCATATGGTGTTGTATAATGGTTTTCATCCTGTAATCCGTGCGGATTCGTAAAATGA
Source organism: Ruminococcus bicirculans (ex Wegman et al. 2014) (assembly GCA_963622815.1). Classification (GTDB taxonomy): domain Bacteria; phylum Bacillota; class Clostridia; order Lachnospirales; family Lachnospiraceae; genus Blautia_A. The sequence continues at coordinate 9,336 of CAVFJK010000196.1, read as the reverse complement.
GTGCCGGTACATCCAAGCTGAGCCGCATACTCATTCATCATTGCCACAAAATTCTCTGTCGAGCCACCCACATGGGTTGCAATTGCAGACGCTGCATCATTTCCTGAATAAACCAGAAGGCAGTGCACCAGCTGATCCATAGTAACCTGATCGCCTTCCTGAAAACCTACCACCTGAGATCCTTCCTCAAGAGTAATATTTTCCTGTGTGATCGTAACCACATCATCCATATTGCTGTTCTTGAACGCAAGAAGTGCAGTTATGATCTTTGTGATACTGGCCGGATAGACTTTATCATATGCACCCTTTGCATATAAAACAGATTTATCCTTCAGATTCAGCAGAACACCTTTCTGATCCTGTTCCAGAGAAACAGAATCCATTTCCTGGTCACCGGATACCACGCAAAGATCCGCTGCAAAAGCCTCTGCTCGCTGGCTTGTCCCTGTTATATTCTGATACTGAAATTCTTTACTGGTCTTATAGGCCATTACTGTTCCGGAGCCACTTCCTCCGCGCAGCACATGGACTAAAGCCCCTGCTCCGCATACCAGAGCCAGCAGCAATGCTACCAGAAGGATCGTATTCTTTATTCGTTTTTTACGCATTTTTCGCATTCTGGCAGAACTTCTGGCTGTACGTTTCTTCGCCTGTTGCCCGGATGCGCGTAACTGTTCCGGTCTTGCCGTCTGCCTCTCAGGTCTTGCAGACTTTCTGTCATTCCCTGCTGTTCTTCTTTCAACTCGCCCAGATGTTTTGCCTTCTTGTCTTTTTGTCATAAATAATCCTCTTTCTGATCAATTGCTTTTCTTCGGATTTCTTTATTGTATGCACTACTCTGAAGTCCTACATTCAATACAAGTCCCATTCCAATGTAAAGACTGACCAGTGAAGTAAGTCCATAACTGACAAATGGAAGCGGTGTACCGGTATTCGGTGCAATCCCCGTAGCAACACATATGTTCAGAAAACTCTGCAGCGATATGATACTTGCCATACCACAGCATATGATCTTTCCGGATAAATCCTTCGCCCGAAGGCTCATCCGGATACACTCCACAGAAATCGCCAGAAGCAGAAGTACGATACTGCAGCAACCCATAAAGCCATATTCTTCTCCGGCCACCGCGAAAATAAAGTCTGTCTGGTTTTCTGACACAAAGTTACCATCATTTACCGAAGCAACTTCTTTATCTCCGGAAAGTTTCTTGCCGATCAGTTCTCCCGAAGCAATCGCAGTCTTTGAGTTATTCTGCTGTTCAATATCATCACTGTATTCCTCGTTTTCCGGATACAGGAATGCCATAATACGTTTTCTCTGATAATCTTTGATCAGTTTCTGATCCGGCTGTACCACGATCGACACAAAAATGATTGCCAGCGGAATAATGATCAAGAACATCCCGCCAATGATCTTATAGCTGAGTCCTGCAATATAGATCAGAATGCAGAACACGGCCAGAAGCATCAGGGTATTTTTCATGTCCGGCTGCTCATAGATCAGAAGCAGCGGAATTGCCAGAAGTATCACAGATTTTGCAAGTGTTTTAAACGTATTCAAATCCTCTTCATGATCCATAAAAAACCTGGCGAAAAATAGTATGATAATAATCTTCGACAACTCTGTCGGCTGGAATCGGATAAAGCCGAAATCAATCCATCGAGCTGCACCATTCGCAGAATCTCCGAAGAGACGCACGATCAGAAGAAGTACAATATTGGCTCCGTACATGATCCATTGAAAATTCGAAATCCATGAATAATCGATCAGTGACAGGATGACCATAATGATAAGGCCAAGGATAACTCCCGCCAGCTGTTTGGATTTCAGATCTTCTCTGGCACTCCCTACAAGCACAATACCGATCACACTGATCGCAACGAGAAATATCACCAGTCTGAAATTGTAAAATCGTAATTTATACTGTTTTAACATTTTGTCCTTTGTTCCTTTTTGGAGCATACGGGTATCTCCGCATGAAGCACGGGTGGTTCCTGCGTAATTCGGACCGTCACTTGTTTTTCGTCTATGGAGATATACTTTTTAACCGTATGAATCAAATCATTTTTCAGCATGCTTATCATTTGCGGAGAGCAGTCGATTCGTTCGGAGACCAGAAGAAGTTTCATCCTGTTTCTGGCATATTCTGCAGAACGACCTTTTATCTGACCGAAAGGTTTCACTGGAATACCCTCCTTTTCCTGACAGACTCCGATTATTTACGAAAGATCTCACTCAGTCTTTTCAGCATACCCTTGACTTTCTTTTGCTGCAGTTCCATAAACGGAACATCTTCTCCCAGAAGTCTGCGGCAGATATTGCGATATTCCTCTTCTGCCTGCGACTTCTGCCCGGAAAGCGGTTCTCCCTGGTTCGCTGCGATTACGATCTGTTCATCATCCAGAATCGTTCCCAGAAGATCTACCGCAAGGATTTCCGTCACATCATCCACTGACATCATATCTCCCCTGGCAATCATATCCGGGCGCAGACGATTTATAATCAGATGGATGTCTCTCAGGTCAGAAGCTTCCAGAAGACCTATGATACGGTCTGCATCACGGATTGCAGAAACTTCCGGCGTCGTAACAACGATAGCCTTATCAGCCCCCGCGATCGCATTACGGAATCCCTGCTCAATTCCGGCAGGACAGTCCAGAAGGACATAATCAAATTCTTCTCTGAGCTCATCCGTAAGTTTTATCATCTGTTCCGGAGAAACTGCTGATTTATCTTTTGTCTGGGCAGAAGGCAGAAGGAACAGATCCGGATACCGTCTGTCCTTGATCAGCGCCTGTTTCATTCTGCAGCTTCCATTGATAACATCCACCAGATTGTATACGATTCGGTTCTCCAACCCTAAGATCACGTCCAGATTGCGGAGACCTATATCTGTATCCACTACAACTGTTTTTTTGTTAAGCATCGCAAGTCCCGTTCCGATATTGGCAACCGTGGTCGTTTTTCCCACGCCGCCCTTTCCGGATGTTACTACAATGACTTCTCCCATTTTCTTTTCCTCCTCATAGATATTCCAGGCTTCTGGTATTCTCTTATGTGGTTTCCATATACAGCAGCCAGAAACTGCCATATCTGTTAATCGTTTGATGTATTACTGGTATCACTGGAGGCATAGCCTGTCAGAATGGTATCTTCATCTGCCAGATTATATATGTATTTCAGAATATCATTTGCTGTCAGACAGGCATTTCCTGAAGTATATCCATTTGCAATTCTCACTGCAATTGAATATTCCGGTTCAGATGTATCTGAAGATGTTGTATATCCAATAAAAAGGCCATGGTTAGGATGATAAATATCTACCTCTGCGGTACCTGTTTTTCCCGAAAGCGTAACACCCAGACCATTAAACTGCTCATGAGTCAGAACCACTCTTCGCATACCTTCATGAATATCATTCCACACATTATCCAGAACATCACTCATCTGGTTTACAACAGAAGAATCATATTCCTTTAACGTCTCACCCTGTGAATCCGTAACTTTATCCAACAGCGACAGATCATAAACGGTACCTGATGTAGCAAGTGCCGTTGCATAACGTGCCAGCTGACTGGTTGTGAACAGATGATTACCCTGACCGATATAGGACGGAACAGCATTAGTATCTGAAACATGTGGGCTGACTTCCGAAATCTCTATTCCAGATTTTTTATCCAGATTAAATTCAGACGCATATTTCTGCAATTTTGTCAGACTGAGATTTTCGGAAAACTCTCCGTCTGAATTTTTACCGGCAAGAAAACCAACCATGTTAAAGAAGTAGTTGCAGGACTGTTCGATTGCCCCTGCGACGTTCAGTGAACCATGTCCCTGTTTATTCGAACAGAAAATAGACGGTGTTACAAGGTCAAATTCACCGGTACAGTCAAAGTAAGTATCATCATCTATTACACCTTCCATCAGTCCCGTAACTGCTGAAAGCGGTTTCAAAGTAGAACCAGGTGCTGTTGTCTGCTGTGTTGCCTTATTGAAGAAAGGACTTGACTTATCCAGTGCAAGCTTCGCATAGTAGCTGGTATCCATATTATTGCTGAGACGGTTATTGTCATAGCCCGGATAAGATACACAGGCAAGTACTTTACCGGTCTTTGCATCTGTAATGACTGCCGAAGCAGAACATGGCGCCAGTGCAAGCTGTGCCGGTTCAATCTCCAGATTCGAGATCTTGTTGATCATAAAGTCATACGCAGACATGGTTCCTGACGCAAGATTTGCATAACTGTCATCTTCTTTTGACAAAACCCCCTGCTCATAAAGGACCAGACAGAGATCCTGTCCTGAGATCTCGTCGTTCATGAGAAGGTATTTATAAAGAAGTTTTGAAAAACCTGTATCTGTTTTCAGGTAATCTGTAATGTAGGCTGTCAGAGCCTGATAGATTTCTTCTGAGTCCAGATATTCTCCCTCAGGCGAAATCGCTGAAATATCAATCCAGTTCTGACTGGCAGCATAGTTCAGATAATCTTTCAGACTGATGCTCTGATCATTAGCCCATGCCTGATAAGTTGCATCGGACGTATTTACCTCGCTCTTATTGATCACTCCAAGCGTATCCCGAAGCACGGTATCACAGATATAGGTAAGATACTCCTGTACTTCTGTACTCTCATCTTTATAGGCCGGCGGATCAGTACTTGTAAGCCTGTTAGTTATTGTATCAAAAACTTCCTGCTGCTTTTGTTGAAATTTGGCATAAAGATTTTTTTCTGTATCAGACGCATCATCGTCACTGAATTTGTCGATATCGATCACACTGTTTGAGATCAGTGCATTATATACATCATAAATTGGAATAATGATCTTACTTGCGTCATTCTCCCCCTTGTAATCATATTCTTTTACGGCTTCGATTTTATCCAGAAGAATACCGGCCACACGCTGTTTCAGTATCTGATAGATTGCACTCTGCCAGTCTGAATCAACAGAAAGATAAACATCATTTCCGGCAATCGGCTCTACCGTCGCGCTCTCATCAGTCTTAAGAACCTTACCAAGATTATCGACCGTCACCGTTTCCTGACCATCCGTACCCTGCAGTTCCAGTTCCATATACTGTTCAATACCGGCTTTACCTACAATCGCATCATTGGAGTAATTCGAATTTTCTTTTTTCAGACTTTCCAGTTCTTCGGATGATGCCTGACCGGTATAGCCCAGAAGTGGCCCCATACTTTCATCATCAATGTACTGTCGTACAGAATCTTCCAGAACGTCGATTCCCTGCAGTTCACTCTGATTCTCCATAACGGCAGCCACAGTGCTTTCACTGACATTTGTCGCGATCGTAACCGCCATATATTTCTGGAAGCTGTTTGTGCTCAGTTCATAACGCATGATCGCAATATCCAGAATTTCTTTTCTGGTCAGTTCTTTGGGGAGGCCATATTGCTCAAGTTCCTCATCTGTATATGCATCATCACCATATAGTACGATTGAAAATCCCTTACTGCCGCTGAGGTAAGCAATCATATCTTCCGCTGTTGCAGCAGCCTCATCTTCTGTCAGGTCATCAATCAGTGCATGACCGTAAATATCTGCTTTAAAACGATTAAGCGTAAATCCCTCATCTACATCAAATGCATAATTTCCATCTTTATCCAGATTAATATGGAAAGAATCCGACAGCTGATCTCCATTTTCCGAAAGGATCTTCAGAACTTTATATGCCACACCATTTAATGTAAGGTTCTTTTGTCTGGTGCTGTCATAAGTTCCGTTATCCTCAAATGTAAGCGAATAAGACAGTACATTGGAGGCAATCAGTTTATTGTTTTTGTCGTATATATTTCCTCTGGTACTTTTAAGTACACGTGTTTTTGTTGTTCGTGTCTGAAACTCATTTATGTAATTCTCACCCTGGATGATCTGCAGGTCAAACAGTTGTCTTATAAGAACAAACGCCATGAGAATAAATGTAAGTAACAATACTGTTGTTCTTTTTAACTGAATTTTTTTGATAAGTTTTTTTATTTTAATACCCAAATAGACTCACTTTCTTTCCTGGTTGGACTCATAAAATGATAGTTGATATAATGAAAAACTCTGTATATGATCATTGTCAGAAAAACGGTATAAAAAATCTCCGGGACAATGATACGGGTAAAGTAAACTCCCAGTCCCAGCCTGCCACGAAGCAGAAACTGAAGCGCATAAACAGCCAGATTATATAAAAGATCCATGATCGCAGTCAAAAGCATCGGCACTTTTATGTCATCATCATAATAAATACGGAATGCATAACCGCTGAGAAAACCTGCATACATATAGATCAGCGCATAAAAACCGAATACAGATCCATAAAACAGATCCACAAGCAGGCCGCAGAAAAATCCCGTCCATAATCCGCTTTTACGTCCCCGCATAAGTCCCATGGATACACAGAGGATCAGCAAAAGGTTCGGGGTAATTGACCCGATTGAAATCAGATGCAGCACTGTAGACTGCATCAGAAAACAGACAATGATCGTAAAAAACAGAACGATCTTACTTTTCATTCTTCTGCCCCTTCCTCCGTGGAATCCTGTTTATTGACTGTAATCACAAAAACATCTTTCAGATGCTGAAAATCTACCGGCGTGACGATTGTTCCGGATTTTGTCAGGTTATTCGTATCCAGTTCGATGTCGCTGACATACCCGATAAACAGACCTTCTACATATTTTTCGCTGATATTTGAAGTAACGACCTGTTCACCTACCGTTACTTTATCTTCTTTATCATACAGCTGTGTAAAACGCAGTTTCCCTTCATCGATCAGTTCCAGGTCACCTTCTACCACGCAGTTGTCATCCGTACCGACAGTCATGGCACTGACATTACTGCTGTCATCAATAATAGAACGTACTGTTGCCCAGTTACTGCCGACTTCTGTAACGATTCCGACAAGCCCCTTTCCTGCAATCACGTTATTATCTACCCGAATACCGTCTTTACTTCCTTTATTGATCATAAATGTATCATACCAGTTGCCCGGATCCTTTGAAATGATTCTGGCTGCAACCTTAGGATAGTTCGAATATTCTTCATCGAGATTATACAGCTCCTGCAGTCTCGAAAGTTCTGACTGGTTCTGAATCAGGATATTGTTCTGTTCTGTCAGTGTATCCACTGTTTTTTTCAGTTCTTCATTCTGGTCCAACAGATCCTGCTTGTCCTGAAAGGACTTATTGACATCTGTAAGCCAGAGTCCGATTGCCGTAATACTTTTTTCAAAAGGAACAACGATCATTCCTGCCGCTTCCTGGAGCGGAGCAGATGTGATTCCGGAAGCAAGTGTTGCCACTATGGCACTTCCACAGAAAAAAGTCATGATCACAAGAAGATGTTTACTTTTTAAATGTACGCGAAATCGAAACTTTTTTTTCAGGTTTTTCATGTATTATCATACCCCTAAGGAATTCTAACTATAACTTTATAATTTACGTTGTTTGACGGGCTGTGCCCATTTCATCAGTTCATGATCACGGATGATCTTTTCAAGTCCCGTGACGGTTGCTTTTTCGTATAATGGAGAAAGATTAAAAGATACTCCGGTATAACTTGCAAGATAATTATCAATATACGGAATCTTTGTACTTCCTCCGGTAAGATAAATGCCCTCTCTGGAAATATGATAGGAAATCTGCGGCGGGATTCGCTCCAGAAATGTTTTCATTTCTGCTGCAATCTCATTTACGCAGTTCATGATACCGGCATTTACCACATATCCGGAGATGATTTCTTCTCGCGGAAGTCCGGAAATCCCATCAATTCCCACTACTTTACGCGCTTCTTTACGCTGATCATTCAAACGTCCCAGTGCAATCTTCAGACGCTTTCCGGTACGTGTACCTATCTGAAGATTATAACGCTTCCTGATCTCACTGCAGATAGCCTCATTCATCTGACGTCCACCGATCGGAATCTTTTTTGCAATGATGATCTTCCCGTCTGTGATAATGGAAAACTGTGTGCTCTGTGCTCCAATATTCACAATCATACTTCCTGTATTCCGCTCAAGATCCACACCCATCGCGATCGCATCGGCAATTGGCGCTTCCACCATGTATACCCGGTTCTGACGAAGCCAGTGGCCATTCGCCACATGGTAATATGCACGCTTCTCCACAGCAGTCATATCAAGAGGCACCGAAAAGAACATATCTGATCCGATTCCAAGGAAACGGTCAATTTTTTTCATCATGCTGTATAATGTGATCTCCTGCAATTCAAGATTCGCGATCATACCAAAAGCCATCGGCGAATTGACCACGATATCAACAGGTGCTTTTTCAAACATATCGTATGCCTCATTGCCCACGGCGATGATTCTGCGTCCTTTCGACGCGATCATGTTCTTTTCCATGTAACTTTTGTTTTTAAAAAACGAATAAACCTTGATGCTGCTGCTTCCAAGATCTATTCCATATGTTTTTCTTAAAAGCATAAAACGTTCCCTTCATTCCGGATACTCTCCCAACAGTCCCTCTTCCCGGAAACTGACATACCTGTGATCCCCGATAACGATATGATCGAGCAGAGTGATTCCCAGCATTTCTCCTGCCTGACAGATCCGTTCTGTAATCTCTTTATCGCATTTACTGGGAGCAGGATTTCCGCCCGGATGATTATGAATCAGTATCAGATTGACTGCATGATATCGAAGTGCTTCCAGATACACCTCCCGTGGTGTAATCAGGGTGGCATTTACCGTCCCCTTTGACAATACCGTGTCACCAAGCAGATGATTCTGGTTATCCAGCATCATACAGATCATGATTTCCTGTTCCTGATGCCGCAGCTGCTCCATATAATATGCAGCGATAGACCCCGGACTGTTAAAATCAAGCGAAACTCTTGCCGCCGTACTGGCGATCCTCTTAGATAATTCTCCAATGCATTTCAGCTGAACAGCCTTGACCGTCCCGATTCCATGTATCTTCCTGAGATCTGATACTGAACAGTGAAGCAGTCCCAGAAGTCCCGGATAGGGTGACTGCTCCATATGACTTAAAATATCATTCGCCAGGGTGAGTGAACTCAGCCCCCTGGTTCCACACCGGAGTATCACCGCAAGGAGCTCACTGTCGCTTAACGTACTCTCTCCCTTTCGAAGACATTTCTCATAAGGTCTCTGTGATTCCGGCATTTCTTTCATCGTATGGTTCATTTTGTTTACCTGTCGCTCTCTGTGACAGAATCTCAAAAGAATCAGAAGTTATTTTAGCATAAAAAGAGGGAGATGTACACTCCCTCCTAGAAATTTCTAAATTTTTCAGTAACAGTTCAGCCTTACGGCTGAACCATCACTTTTAACACCGGCTAAAAAATAG
>CAVFJK010000195.1:13602-17967 GCA_963622815.1 Ruminococcus bicirculans (ex Wegman et al. 2014) | reverse complement strand
CTCCTATACTGTGGAATTGCATTGCTTCCAGATGCGGCGCGTACACAGCGAAATATGATGGCAATCATCTTTCTGGTGGCAGCAACATTTACGGTATTGTCATTTGGTTCTCTTTTTGTGAAAAAAAGAAATCTGACGATCATGGTGTCCGGTTTTCTGATTGCCGGAATTCTGTTTAATATTTATTATCAGTATTCTTATGAGAAGGATTATCTGTCGGAATTTACCGAACAGGGAGAGGCACTGGATAAACTGGAAACCGGAACAGATCTGGCGGTGCTGGATACAGAAGATTCTTCTTTGTATCGTTATGATCAGATGGGAACACACACTTATGAAAATTCATCCATGCAGATGGGGACCAACAGTGCATCGTATTATTTCAGCGTTGCAATCGGAAATATCAGTAACTTTTTTGATGAAATGTATCTGAATACGCCAAGAGAAGATCAGTACGATAATCTGGACAGCAGAACGATTCTGGATCGTCTGGCTGCCGTAAAATATTTTGTTGTCCGTGCGGGTGAAGAAGAGTATCTGCCTTACGGATATAATAAAATGGCTGGCGAAGCAGAGAAAAATGGAAAAACATACCGGGCGTACACATGCGATAATGCACTTCCGTTTGGTTACACCTATGATTCCTATATTCCGAGAGAAAAGTATGAGAAAATGTCGGTGACAGAGAAACAGCAGGCACTCTTGCAGGGCGTTGTACTGGATGAAAGCTCACTTCCGGAGACGGATCTGACATTTAATGACCAGGAAGTTCCGTTTAAGATCATTGCCGGAAAAGGCTGCAGGGAAAAAGACGGAAAACTGATCGTTACAAAAGAAAATGCACAGGCAAGACTGGTGTTTGATGGTCTGGATGAAAGTGAAACTTATCTGATCACAGAGGGAGTGAATTATGAGGCACTTTCTCCGAGAGATATGATCAGTGATAAAAAATGGAAGAGTATGTCGCTGTACGAGCAGAACCAGGTGCTGCATGAGAACAGCAGCTGGCGCTACTGGAAAGAAAGCCAGAAAGCTTATATTGACGTGACCGGAAAGTTTTTAAATAAAACGATCAGCATTTACACCGATAAATATAATGCATACAGCGGAAAACATAATTTCCTCTGTAATGCCGGATACAGTCGGATGGGAAAAAACTCACTTACACTGACGTTTCAGAATACAGGAGTATACTCTTATGATGATCTGAAAGTAGTGTGCCAGCCTGTCACGAAAGTAGATGAGCAGGTGAAGAAATTAGGAGAGGAATCCCTTCAGGATGTAAAAGTTGAGAATCATGAACTGACCGGAAAAATCTCTGTATCAAAAGAGAAAATGCTTGTGATCGCGCTTCCGTACAGTACCGGTTTTACTGCTTATGTAGATGGAAAAGAGACAGAACTTAAACAGGCAAATACCATGTATATGGCATTGAATCTCTCTAAGGGAGAGCATGAGATCCGGATCACCTATCATACACCATATCTGTATACGGGGCTTGGCTTGACCTGTGCGGGACTGTTGTGCTACATTTGTGTGGTGTTAATTTACAAAAAGAAAAGAGGAAACAAAAAAGGATGAGTAGATTATCAGTCGTACTTCCGGCTTATAATGAAGAACTGATGGTAGGAAAGACCTGCCGTGTACTTCATGAAGTCCTGTCAGGTGCCGGAATTTCCTATGAACTGGTTCTTGTAAACGATGGATCAAAAGACAACACATGGAATGAGATATTGAAGGCCGGAGAAAAAGATCCGAATATCCTTGGTGTCCATTTTTCGCGTAATTTTGGTAAAGAAGCGGCTGTTTTTGCAGGGCTTGCACAGGCGAGTGGTGATGTGGTTGCGGTCATGGACTGTGATCTTCAGCATCCGGCAGAAACGCTGATCGAGATGTATCGGAAATGGGAAGAGGGCTATGAAGTCATCGAAGGCGTAAAGAAGAGTCGTGGCCGGGAAAGTTTTCTGCATAAAGAAAGCGCCGGATTCTTTTACGGGATCATGTCTAAGGCGACGAAAGTGGATATGCAGAATGCTTCTGACTTTAAGATGATGGACAGAAAGGTTGTCAACAGCATTCTTTCACTTCCGGAGAGAAATATGTTTTTCCGCGCAACTTCTTCCTGGGTTGGATTTAAAACAGCTTATGTGGAATTTGAAGTGCATGAGAGAGAAGCAGGTGAGTCTAAATGGTCTACCTGGTCTCTGATCAAATATGCATTTACAAATATCGTTGCATTTACGACTGCGCCGCTTCAGTTTGTAACGGTCGGCGGTGTGATCTGTTTTGGCTGTTCACTGATCATGATCATTTATTCTTTGATTCAGTATTTCAGAGGACATGCAGTAGAAGGGTATACTACGACAATTTTGTTGCTTCTCCTGATTGGTAGTGCGATTATGATGAGTCTTGGTGTGATCGGTTATTATCTTGCGAAGATCTATGAAGAAGTGAAACGTCGTCCGAGATATATCGTGTCACGGATCGTACGAGGAAACAAAGATATCACAGATGCTATCAGACATGATGTATAATGGAGGAGTATCATGAAAAAATTAAAAGACCTGATCCTGCGTTTTTATAATAACGCTGTGATCAGATACATATTTTTTGGTGGCTGCACAACACTGGTGAATCTGGTATGTTTTTTTGTGCTGCGAAAATGTAATGTGGAGCTGACGATTGCAAATGTGATCTCGATTATTGTGGCGATCATTTTTGCGTATATTGTAAATTCAAAATATGTGTTTCAGGATAAGTGTGAAACACTTGTGGATCATATCCGCCCGTTCTGTAAATTTATCAGTGCACGTCTTCTGACCATGGTGATCGAAGTCGGAGGAGTGTGGCTGCTTGTTGAGAAAGTGGGAATGAGTGATATGGTTGGAAAGTTCTGTACACAGTTTATCGTACTGGCACTGAACTATATTTTCAGTAAGTTTTTTGTATTTACAACAGGAAAATAACATACAGATAAAATCTGGAGGATAAGGAAATGACACTGGAAGAAACTCTGGCTGAGATAAAGCCATTAGATAAAAAAGCAATGGATATAGCTGTAAAACGATGGGACAGTATTGCGAAACCATTGCATTCGCTTGGTAAGATGGAAAAACTGGTGATCCAGATTGCAGGAATCACAGGAAATCCGGATATGGCAGTTCAGAAGCGTGCACTGGTTCCGATGTGTGCAGATAATGGAGTTGTAGAAGAAGGCGTTACTCAGACCGGGCAGGAAGTAACGGCAATCGTTGCTGAAAATTTTCTTTCCGGAGATACTTCAGCGTGTGTTATGAGTCGTCAGTGTGGAACAAAGGTCATTCCGGTCGATATTGGAATGGCGGTTGATACCAAGGTTCCTGCGGATTTAAAAGTTGCATACGGAACAGCGAATATGACAAAAGGCCCTGCAATGACAAGGGAGCAGGCAGTGCAGGCACTGGAAGTCGGGATTGAAATGGTATCTCGCCTGAAAAACGAAGGTTATGGCCTTCTGGCAACCGGAGAGATGGGAATCGGAAACACGACCACGAGCAGTGCGGTTGCATCGGTGCTTCTGGATCGTCCGGTAGAAGAGATGACAGGAAGAGGCGCCGGTTTATCAGGGGATGGTCTGAACAGAAAAATCAATGCGATCAAAAAAGCGATCGAGATAAACAAGCCGGATCCGGACGATGCGATCGATGTTCTGGCAAAAGTCGGAGGCTTTGATATCGCAGGAATGGCGGGGATGTTTCTTGGCGGAGCAGCATTTGGTGTGCCGGTTGTGATCGATGGATTTATTTCCTGTGTTGCTGCCCTGATTGCGCAGAGAATCTGCCCGATGGCTGGTGAATATATGATTGCATCGCATGTATCAAAAGAGCCGGCTGCACATCTGATTCTGGAGGCACTTGGAAAAGAAGCAGTCATTCACGGTGAAATGTGCCTGGGAGAGGGAAGTGGAGCTGTTGCACTGTTTCCGTTTTTGGATATGGGAATTGCTGTGTATGAGTCTATGAGCACTTTTGATGATATTCATGTGGAGCAGTATGAAGAACTGGTGTAAAGAAGAAAGACGATAAGAGCACTTATAAAGGAGCTTGTATAAAGATGATGATTCTTGTTACGGGAGGAAGCGGAAGTGGAAAATCTGCTTTTGCAGAAGATTGCGTGGTCTCTTTTGGAGAAAAGGACAGGATTTATATAGCGACCATGTATCCTTTTGATGAAGAGAGTAAAAAGCGCGTACAGCGCCATCGGAAAATGCGTCAGGGAAAAGGGTTTGAAACAGTCGAATGTTATACAGGTCTGGATAAAATAAAACTTCCGGAAAAATGTACGGTACTTTTGGAATGTATGTCAAATCTTGTTGCAAATGAAATG
>CAVFJK010000195.1:0-13592 GCA_963622815.1 Ruminococcus bicirculans (ex Wegman et al. 2014) | reverse complement strand
CATGAAGATACAGTGGAAGCCGTATTAAATGGAGTAAGGAATCTCAGAGAACAGGCAGAAAATCTGGTGATCGTAACGAATGAGATCTTTTCTGAGGCAGCTGCTTATCAGGGAGAGACAGAAACTTATCAGGAGTATCTTGGAAAAATAAATCAGAAGATCGGTGTTCTGGCAGACGAAGTTGTAGAAGTTGTTTATGGAATACCGGTGTATCATAAGACAGGGGGGAGTGTGTGATGAAAAGTCTGTGGAACAGCTTTAAGATTGCGTTTGCCATGTTTTCAAAGATTCCGATGCCGCAGGCGGACTGGTCAGAAGAAAATATGCGCTATATGCTCTGCTTCTTTCCTTTTGTCGGTGCTGCGATTGGAATTGTTACGTTGATCGCAGAGTGGATCTGCCGGTATTTTGGAATGGGTAATAGTTTTATTGCTGTGGTACTGGTACTGGTGCCGGTGATCGTAACAGGTGGGATTCACGTAGATGGCCTTCTGGATACATCAGATGCACTGAGTTCGTGGCGGGACCGCGAGAAGCGTCTGGAGATCCTGAAGGATTCCCATGCAGGAGCGTTTGCAGTCATTACAGCGTGTGTGTATTTTCTTGCCATGTATGGCGGTATGAGCCAGATCGTGGAACAGGAGGACCGTGAGATACTGTATATTCTGGCAGCCGGATATATGGTTTCAAGATGTCTGTCCGGAATCGGAGTAATCATACTTCCTAAGGCAAATGCGAGTGGTACTGTGGCTGAATTTTCACGTAAAGCACAGGATACGAGAGTGCGAAATACACTGGTCATTTATCTTGTGCTGTTGACTGTCTTTATGGTCTGGATTCAGCCGGTATGGGGAATTGCGGTGATCGTAACGGCTATGCTTGTATTCTGGTTCTACCGATGCAAAGCTATGAAATATTTTGGCGGAACGACAGGTGACCTGTCAGGATATTTTCTGTGCCTCTGCGAGGTGTGGATCATTCTGGTGCTGGCAGTGGTTACAGTGATTTATAAAGTTTGATGAGGAAAAAGATATGAAAATGATCATAGGAGGCGCTTTTCAGGGAAAAGCTGCTCTGGCTGAAAAAAGGTATCCGGGACTTAACTGGGTAAACGGTGAAGAAACAGACTGGGAAGCTTTGAAAAGTGCAGAGGGAATTCTAAATTTTCATGCATTTATCCGAAAAGAAATGCAGAAAGAAAAGGATGTCAGTGAATTGGCAGAACAGCTGATCAGATGTAATCCGGATGTGATTCTTGTGTCAGATGAGGTTGGATATGGAGTTGTTCCGATCGATGCGTTTGACCGTGCATACAGAGAAGCGGTAGGCAGGATCTGTACAAAACTTGCTGCATACAGCAGTGAAGTTACAAGAGTAGTCTGTGGGATTGGGATGGTGATCAAACATGCTTAAAATCTGGCTGATCCGTCATGGGATGACTGAAGGAAACCGACATCAGCGTTATATCGGAGTAACAGATGAACCGCTGTGCCCGGAAGGAATCGAACGGCTGAAAAATATTACATATCCGAAGCTTCAGACAATTTTTGTAAGTCCGCTTCGCCGTTGTCAGGAGACGGCAGAAATCCTTTTTCCGGGACAGAAAGTCCGTATCATCGACCAGCTTGCGGAATGTGATTTTGGTGATTTTGAGAACAAAAATTACAAAGAGTTGTCTGATGACCCGAGATATCAGGAATGGATCGACAGTAATGGAATCATGGCATTTCCGGGAGGCGAGAGTAAAGAAGAATGTGCGGTACGGAATCTGGAGGGATTCCAGAGAGCAGTGACGGCCTGTATCCGGGAAAATGTTTCAGAGGCGGCACTGGTTGTTCACGGTGGTACGATCATGAATATCATGGAGGCGTATGCCCTTCCGAAAAAAGAATTTTATGAATGGCATGTTGGCAATGGCTGTGGTTATCTGGTGGAACTGGATCCGGTTCTCTGGAAAAAAGACCGGAGAGAATTGCAGGTGCTGGAGAGCAGAAATGAACGGTAACTAATAATATTAGGTCTTTTCAGATAGCAGGATCTGTGTTATACTGAAAAAAGCGACGGAGCAGATAAAATGCTTCGTCTTTTTTTATTTTGAACTCACAATTTTTTTTAGAGTACCAAAAAGAAATTGCGAATCCGGTTGAAATAAGGGGTGAAATATGTTACATTATATAGTATAAAACACCGAAAACTTATGAAAATTTTCACTATAAATTGGAAAAAATTCACAAGGCAGGGAGGAACGATATGTTAGTTATTGGAAACGGAAGAATGATCACACGGGACGCATCCAATGCTTTTTTTGAAAACGGAGCAGTGGCAGTGGATGGTAACACCATTAAGATGGTGGGGGTAACTGACGAAGTGAAAAAGGCTTATCCTGATGCTGAATTTATAGATGCAGACGGCGGAATCATTATGCCTGCTTTTATTAACGCACACGAACATATCTACAGTGCATTTGCCAGGGGCTTAAGCGTTAACGGATATGCTCCGAAAGGATTTCTGGATATCCTGGAGGGCATGTGGTGGAATATCGACCGCCATCTGACTCTGGAACAGACGAAACTTTCTGCCTGTGCGACCTATATTGATTCTATTAAGAATGGTGTGACGACAGTATTTGACCATCATGCCAGCTTTGGACATATTACAGGTTCTCTGCATCAGATCGAAGAAGCAGCGAAGGAGCTTGGAGTCCGGACCTGCCTTTGTTATGAGATCTCAGACAGAGACGGCATGGAGAAATCGAGAGAATCTGTGATGGAGAATGTTAATTTCATTAAGCATGCACAGCAGGATGACAGTGATATGCTTGCAGCGATGATGGGAATGCATGCATCTTTTACGATCTCTGATGAAACAATGGAACTCTGCAATGAGTTGAAACCGGAAGGAGTGGGATATCATATCCATGTGGCAGAAGGCATCTATGATCTGCATCAGTGCCTGAAAGAACATAATAAACGTATCGTGGACCGCCTGTATGACTGGAATATTCTGGGACCTAAGACGCTTCTAGGACATTGCATCTATATTAATGAACATGAGATGGAGTTGATAAAAGAAACCGATACCATGGTCGTACACAATCCGGAATCCAATATGGGAAATGCCTGTGGATGTCCGCCAACGATGGAGCTGGTACATAAAGGTATTCTGACGGGACTGGGAACAGATGGTTACACACATGACATGATGGAATCCTGGAAGGTAGCAAATATTCTGCATAAACATAATCTCTGTGATCCGAATGCAGCATGGGGAGAAGTACCACAGATGTTGTTTGAGGGAAATGCAAAGATTGCAAACCGTTATTTTAAGAAAGAACTCGGTATATTGAAAGAAGGGGCAGCAGCTGATGTGATCGTCGTAGATTATGATCCGCTGACACCGATGAATGCGTCTAACTGTAACAGTCATCTTTTATTCGGAGTAAACGGAAGCATGGTTCAGACAACGGTATGTAATGGAAAAGTACTGATGAAAGATCGTGAAGTTCTTGTGTGTGATGAGGAAAAAGTCATGGCGGACTGTCGTCAGGCTGCGAAAGAACTTGCAGAGGATATTAACAGCTGAGAGGCTGAAATGAATATATTTGTATTGGAATTTACATGGAGGAAACAATATGAGCGATATTATGAAGAGCATTCCGTTTGGTCAGCTTATGGAGTGGATTCTGGAAGAACATAAAAAAACCGGACAGATATTTGGTATCCAGAAGGCATATGTGGCAGATCCGGATAAGACGATAGAAATTTTTGGGAGAAAGCTTGAAAATCCGGTTGGACCGGCAGCCGGTCCGCATACACAGCTTGCACAGAATCTCGTAGCAGCTTACTATGCAGGAGCAAGATTTTTTGAGCTAAAAACGGTACAGAAGATGGATGGACCGGAACTTTCCGCATGTATCCCGAAGCCATGTATCGTGGCAGAGGACGAGGCGTATAATTGTGAATGGTCCACAGAACTGTATGTACCACAGGCGATGGGAGAGTATATTAAGGGCTGGATGGCGATTCATGTGATCGCGAAGGAATTTGGACTTGGAAGCCCGGATGGATTTCAGTTTAATATGTCCTGTGGTTATAATCTGGAAGGAATCCAGGATAAAAAGATTGATAACTTTATCGAGGGACTCAAAGATGCCCGTGATACAGAAGCTTTCAAAGAATGTCAGACCTGGCTTCTTGATCATGCAGACCTCTTTGAGCATGTGACAAAAGAGGATATTGAGGCAATCCCGTCAGAAATTTGTAATTCTATTACACTTTCTACTATGCACGGATGTCCTCCACAGGAAATCGAAAATATTGTAACTTATCTCCTGAAGGAAAAACATATCAATACTTACGTGAAATGTAACCCGACTCTTCTCGGTTACGAATTTGTCCGTAAGGCAATGGATGATCTGGGATATGACTACATGGCATTTTCGGATTTCCATTTTAAAGATGACTTACAGTATGAGGATGCTGTTCCGATGTTAAAACGTCTTAAAGAGATAGCGGCACAGGAGGGACTTTCCTTTGGCGTGAAACTGACAAATACATTCCCGGTAGATATTAAACGTCAGGAACTTCCGGGAGAGGAGATGTACATGTCTGGTAAAGCGCTGTTCCCACTTTCTATTACAGTGGCAGCACGTCTTGCAGAATCTTTTGACGGAGAACTCCCGATGTCTTTCTCTGGCGGTGCGGATCAGAAGAATATTGATCAGATCGTGGGCTGTGGCATCTGGCCGGTTACGGTGGCAACCGTTCTTCTTAAACCAGGCGGATATAAATGGATGACACGTATTGCAGAGAAAGCAGATGAGTGTCAGATTGGAAGAAGTGGAGAAGTCAATGTAGAAGCAGTAAAGGCACTGGCAGAAGCTTCTCTTTCAGATGCGCATTACCAGAAGAGTACAAAGAAAACAGCAGGAAAGAGAAACGAAGAAAAATCACCGCTTCTTGATTGCCTTAAGAAGAAAGATGCTCCGGAGAAAAAAGATTTTACAGCACATAAACGTGTATGCGGAAACTGTGCGGACGTCTGTCCAAACCGTGCAAATGTTCTGATCGAAGTGCCGGAGATGGAACTTTTGCAGATCCTTCATGTAGATTATATGTGTAATGAATGTGGTAACTGTCGTTCTTTCTGTCAGTATGCGGGAGCACCTTATAAAGATAAATTTACCTTATTTGCAACAGAAGAAGATATGAAAGACAGCACAAACAATGGATTTACAGTACTTAATGCTGAGACAAAAGAAGTACGAGTAAGAGTTGGAGATAAAGAAGAAACTGTCAGAGCAGATCAGCCGTCAGGCATTCTTACAGAAGGAATGTCACAGCTTATCTGTGCAGTGCTCAATAATTATGCTTACCTGTTGATGTGAGATCCGCTAAACAGGAAAAGGAGAATCCACTATGGCAATATTTAAAGTAAATGGACGAAGCGTTCAGTCGGAGAAAAATCAGAAACTCTTGAGATTTCTCCGCGATGAACTTCATCTGACATCTGTAAAAGACGGATGCAGTGAGGGCGCATGTGGAGCCTGTACAGTGATCATTGATGGAAAAACCTGCAAAGCGTGTGTCCCGGACACAGATTCTCTTGACGGAAGAGAGATCATAACCGTAGAGGGTCTGACAGAATGGGAGCAGCAGGTATATACCTATGCATATGGAAAGGCCGGAGCAGTACAGTGTGGATTCTGCATTCCTGGAATGGTAATGTGTACGAAAGCACTTCTCGATGAAAATAGGGAGCCTACGGACGACGAAATACGATATGCGCTGCGAAATAATTATTGTCGCTGCACAGGATACGTAAAGATTATGGACGCCGTTCGTCTGGCTGCAAAAATATTAGAAGCAGGGAAAATTCCCGATGACGGAGATCCGAACTGGACCTTGGGAAATCGTGTGTCAAGGATCGATGTAGAGGAAAAAGTACTCGGATACGGAAAATATCCGGATGACTTTTATCTGGATGGGATGTTGTATGGAGCTGCACTTCGCAGTAAATACGCCCGTGCCAGGGTATTGTCAATCGATACCACCAGAGCAAAAGCACTTCCGGGGGTGGAAGCAGTTGTAACTGCGGAGGATATTCCGGGAGAAAATAAGATCGGTCATCTGAAACACGACCAGTATACGCTGATTCCGGTCGGTGGACTGGTGCATTATCTTGGCGATGCCATTGCTCTGATTGCCGCGAAGGACAGAGAAACCGTAGAGAAAGCAAAGAAACTGATCAAAGTAGAGTACGAAGTGCTTCCGCATGTACATACGATTGAGGAAGCGGCAGCATCGGATGCCCCGAAAGTTTTTGATGAAGAAGAAAATAATATCTGTGCGCATAAACATATCAGCAGAGGAAATGCAGACGAGGCAATTCAGAATTCAAAATATGTGATCTCACATCACTTTGAGACACCTTGGACGGAACATGCATTTCTGGAGCCGGAATGCGCGGTTGCATTTTATGATAAAGACGGAGATGTTTTTATTTATTCTACAGACCAGTCGGCACATCAGACATTGCATGAGTGCTCACTGGTTCTTGGAACAGATAAGGTTAAAGTGCAGAATGCCCTTGTTGGCGGCGGATTCGGTGGAAAAGAAGATATGACCGTACAGCATCTGGCAGCTCTTCTTACTTATGTGACAAAGAAACCGGTAAAAGTGAAACTGACCAGAGCAGAATCACTTCTGGTTCATCCAAAGCGTCATCCGTTTTATATGGATATGACGATGGGATGCGATGAAGATGGTAATATCATGGGGGTAAAAGCAAGTGTATCTTCTGATACGGGAGCTTATGCATCGCTTGGGGGACCGGTACTGGAACGTGCCTGTACTCATGCGGCAGGTCCATATCATTATGAAAATTTTGAGATTGAGGGAACTGCTTATTATACAAATAATCCGCCGGCGGGAGCTTTTCGTGGATTTGGCGTGACGCAGACCTGTTTTGCGACAGAGACTCTGCTGAATATGATGGCTGATGAAGTCGGCATCAGCCCGTGGGAGATTCGTTACCGCAATGCGATCCGTCCGGGTGAAGTGCTTCCAAACGGTCAGATCGTAGATGAATCTACCGGTCTTATAGAGACGCTGGAAGCTGTTAAAGAATACTATGATACGGCAATCGCGGAAGGAAAACCGGTTGGAATCGGCTGTGCAATGAAAAATGCCGGTGTTGGTGTTGGTATCCCTGATACCGGGCGCATAAAGCTGATCGTGGAGGATGATGAGAAGCTTCATATTTATTCTGGAGCTTCCTGCATCGGACAGGGACTTGGAACCGTTCTTGTACAGATGGTTGTTACAAATACGGATTTGAAACATGATGAGATTGTATACGAGAGAAGCAATACCTGGATCTCGCCGGATTCCGGAACGACTTCCGGTTCCAGGCAGACTCTGATCACCGGAGAAGCCTGCAGAAGAGCCTGTGAGAAACTGATGGAAGACCGCAGAACTGGTAAATCGCTTAAGGATATGAAGGGAATCGTTTATTATGGCGAATACCTTGCAAAGACAGATCCGCTTGGTGCAAATGTGCCGAATCCGGTATCCCATGTGGCATACGGTTATGCGACACAGATGTGCGTTGTGGATAAAAAGACCGGTAAGCTGGAACAGATCGTTGCCGCTCATGATGTCGGAAAGGCTGTTAATCCACTGTCCTGTGAAGGGCAGATCGAAGGCGGTGTGGTGATGTCTATGGGATATGCGCTTCGGGAACATTACCCGATCGATGAGAACTGCATGCCGATTCAAAAGTACGGTTCTCTGGGATTATTCCGATCTCATGAAGTTCCGAAGATCAAGGCAATCGTTATTGATAAGCCGGGACTGAATGTGGCTTGTGGAGCAATCGGTATCGGCGAGATCACATCCATTCCGACTGCACCGGCGATCGCAGATGCATATTTCCGATATGACGGAATCCGCAGATACAGTCTGCCGCTTGCAGACACACCATACGAAAGGAAGGGTTGATATGGCAGTAAAGAAAAAATTTCCATACAGAGCAGCCCTTGTAGCGTGTAATGGTGGATGCAGGGCCGTGAAGGGTGAAGCAGGATGCAGTGAAGGCTGTATCGGCTGTGGAGCCTGTGTCGATGCATGTAAATTCGGTGCGGTTTCCTTAAATGAATACGGAGTGGCGGAAGTCGATGAATCGAAATGTATTGCCTGTAAGAAATGTACAAAAGTCTGTCCGCAGCAGATCATTCATATCCATGAATGTGCAAATTATATCGTCGTCAAATGCTCTAATAAAAGTAAAGGTGCAGAGGCGAAGAAACAGTGCGAGGTAAGCTGCATCGGCTGTGGAATCTGTGAGAAGACCTGTACCACAGGAGCCATCAGAGTGAAAGAGAACTTTGCAGTGATCGAGGAAGATACCTGCTTAAGCTGTGGTATGTGTTCTGTGAAATGTCCACGTCATGCAATTTATGACCTGCGTGGAATATATACGCGGGCAGAATGACAGAAAGAAGGTGAGGATCATGATAGGAAAAAGCGTTCCGCGAGTAGATGCTTATGAAAAAGTAACAGGAAGGGCAAAATTTACAGATGATCTGGTGCCGCCGAGATGTCTGGTGGCAAAGGTTTTACATGCAACGATCGGAAA
Organism: Ruminococcus bicirculans (ex Wegman et al. 2014); assembly: GCA_963622815.1. Taxonomy (GTDB): domain Bacteria; phylum Bacillota; class Clostridia; order Lachnospirales; family Lachnospiraceae; genus Blautia_A. The sequence continues at coordinate 4,955 of CAVFJK010000195.1, read as the reverse complement.
CGGCATTGTAACATCGATTGATACAAGTGAAGCAGAGCAGATGGAGGGAGTTGTCAAGGTCGTGACCTTCCATGATGTACCGGATCACTGTTATCCGACACCGGGACATCCATGGTCTGTGGAGGCGGCACATCAAGACGTGGCGGACCGAAACATCCTGACCGGACGTGTGAGGTATTACGGTGATGATATTGCAGCAGTCATTGCAGAAGATGAGATCATTGCATCAAGGGCACTGAAAAAGATAAAAGTGGAGTACGAGGAATACCCGGTGGAGATCCATCCGCGTAAGTCCATGTATGGAAGTAAGCCGCCAATCCACTTTGACAAAAAAGACAATGTTCTTGCACGTTCCAATTATTTTATCGGTGATGTGGATAAAGGAATGGAACAGTCGGAAACAGTTGTAAAAGGAACCTATAAGACTCCGATCGTTCAGCATTGCCATATTGAGAACCCGATCTCTTATGCCTATATGGAAAAGGGCAGGATCGTGGTCGTGACTTCTACGCAGATTCCGCATATCGTCCGCCGAGTGATCGGACAGGCGCTCGGAATCCCGTGGGGCAATGTGCGTGTTATTAAACCGTATATCGGTGGTGGTTTTGGTAATAAACAGGATGTACTTTATGAGCCGCTGAATGCATTTCTGACAACACAGGTCGGCGGCAGACCGGTAAAACTGGATATCAGCCGCGAAGAAACATTCTGTAATACAAGAACCCGCCACTCGATTGAATTTGATCTGGCAGCGGGTGTAGATAAAGACGGAAAACTTCTGGCAAAAGATATGCACTCGTATTCCAATCAGGGAGCATATGCTTCTCATGGTCATGCGATCGCTGCAAACGGACTGACTTCCTGGAGACTGCAGTATGCCTGTCCAAATATCCGCGGCGAGGCGTATACAATTTATACGAATACACCGGTAGGCGGAGCCATGCGTGGCTATGGAATTCCGCAGGTATGTTTTGCAATCGAAAGTTTTATGGATGATGTGGCAAATGCCATTCATATGGATCCGTTGGAATTTCGCCGTAAAAATCTGATTCAGGGATTTTATGCAGATGCATATCTGAAACCGATCGCAGCGAATACGAACGGTATTTTTGAATGCCTCAAAAAAGGTGCAGACTATATTCACTGGGATGAAAAGCGAAAAGAATATGCAGAGCAGACCGGAGATATAAGAAGAGGTGTCGGCATGGCATTGTTTTCTTATAAGACCGGCGTATGGCCGATCTCGCTGGAAATTGCAGGGGCAAGACTTTCTCTGAATCAGGACGGAAGTGTTCAGCTTACGCTTGGCGCGACAGAAATCGGACAGGGAGCAGATACGGTATTTTCCCAGATGGTTGCAGAGACACTTCAGACGGATATGGAACACGTACATATCCAGACCGTACAGGATACCGATATTGCTCCGTTTGATACGGGCGCGTATGCATCCAGGCAGTCTTTTGTGACCGGAACAGCGGTGCGCCATTGTGCAGAAATTCTTCGTGATAAGATTCTGGCTTATGCAAAGACTCTGCTTCCGGAAATCGACACGACAGATCTGCATCTGAAAGATAACTGGATCTGGGCGGGAGAAGAACAGGCACTTTCTCTTGCAGCACTGGCAGAAGAAAGTTATTATAGTCTGACAAACTCATCAGTACTGACTGCAGAGGTGTCCGAACAGGTAAAGAAAAATACGATTGCGACCGGCTGCTGTTTTGCAGAAGTGGAAGTGGATATCAAGCTTGGAAAGATTAAGATTCTGCATATTATCAACGTGCATGACAGCGGAAAACTTCTGAATCCACAGCTTGCCGAGATGCAGGTACATGGTGGCATGTCTATGGGTATGGGATATGGAATCAGTGAACAGCTGGTTCTGGATGAAAAGACAGGACGTCCGTTAAATGGTAATCTTCTGGATTATAAACTGATGACAATGCTGGATACACCGGATATCAAGGCCGATTTCGTGGAAATGGATGATCCGATGGGACCATATGGAAATAAGGCACTTGGAGAGCCGCCGGCAATTCCGTGTGCTCCGGCGATACGTAATGCTGTGCTGCATGCGACAGGAGTTGCTTTTCATGAGATTCCACTGACACCACAGAGGCTGATCGATGGTTTTCAAAAAGCAGGTCTGATCTGAAAGGGGGAAAATGTCATGTATGATATTGAAAATTATTATAATGCAAAAACCGTTTCAGAGGCAGTAGCCCTTCTTTTGGAGCATCCGGATGCAAGGATCATATCCGGAGGAAGCGATGTCCTGATCAAGATCCGTGAGGGCAGGATGGCAGGAACTTCTCTGGTATCGATCCGGGATATCGAGGAATTAAAAGGAATTGAACGAAAAGAAAACGGGGATATTTATATTGGCGCGGGAACTGTGTTTTCACATATTACGGCGGACCCGGTCATTCAGAAATATATTCCGGTCTTAGGGGAAGCAGTAGATCAGGTCGGCGGACCTCAGATTCGAAATATCGGAACGATTGGAGGAAATATCTGTAACGGTGCGGTCAGTGCTGACAGTGTGCCGACCGTTTTTTCCTATAATTCGCTTTTGTATATTGCAAATGCAGAAGGCGGCAGAGTTGTTCCGGTCAGAGAATTTTATCTGGGACCGGGACGTGTAGACCTTCATCCGGGAGAAGTATTGACCCATGTGGTGATTCCGAGAGAAGAATATGAAGGTTATCATGGACATTACATCAAATATTCGATGCGAAATGCCATGGATATTGCAACCTTAAGCTGCAGTGTGGTCAGTAAAGTAGATCCGGAAACGAAGATTCTGGAAGATGTGCGCATTACCTTTGGTGTGGCAGCTCCGGTTCCGTATCGTTGTGTGGAGACCGAAGCGCTGCTGAAAGGAAAAACGCTGAATGAAGATCTGTACCGGGAATTGGAAGAAAGTATCCGAGGAGAGATTCATCCGCGAGATTCCTGGAGAGCTTCAAAAGCTTTCCGTCTGCAGATCGGTGGAGAGATTGCACGAAGAGCGTTGATCCGAACTGTGGAGCTTGCCGGTGTGTCGACAGATGGCGTCAGTGGAGGTGAAAGGGCATGAAAAAACAGAAAGTACTCGTCCAGTGTATTGTAAACGGAGAGGAAGTTGCGGAGTATGTGGATACGAGGGAATCCCTGCTGGATATGCTGCGTAATCATCTGGGACTTACTTCCGTGAAAAAAGGCTGTGAAGTGGGAGAATGCGGAGCCTGTACAGTCATCATAGATGGAGAGGCGATTGATTCCTGCATTTATCTGGCAGTCTGGGCAGAGGGAAAACATATCCGTACGCTGGAAGGTCTGGAAAAGAACGGTGAACTGACAAGGGTTCAGGAAGCTTTTATTGAAGAAGGTGCGATTCAGTGTGGATTCTGTACACCGGGATTTGTTATGTCAGCAACAGTTCTTCTGGAACAGGGAAAAGAACTGACCAGAGAAGAAATCAAGAAAAAAATGTCCGGAAATCTCTGTCGCTGTACCGGATACCAGAATATTGTCAATGCAGTAGAAAAAGTCATGCATGAAAATAAAGAAAAGGCGGAATAGAAGAGATGGATAAAAAAACAACCTTGATCGTTCGTGGAGGAGGAGATCTGGCCAGTGGGGTGATACACAGGCTTTATAAATGCAGGTATCGTGTACTGGTGCTGGAATGCCGGAAACCAAGTGCGATTCGCCGAAAAGTATCTTTTGGCGAAGCTGTGTTTGACGGAACATCTAATGTGGAAGGAGTCACCGGCCGACTGATCGAAGACGTCAGTGAATGTCAGAAAGTCTGGGAGGCAGGCGAGATTCCGATTCTTGTCGATGAGACAGGGGAATCTGTGAAAAAACTCAGACCGGATGCGCTGATCGATGCGATACTTGCAAAGAAAAATCTTGGAACGACCAGAGAAATGGCACCGCTTACCATCGCTCTGGGACCGGGATTCGAAGCAGGAAAAGATGTCGATTATGTGATTGAGACTCAGCGAGGACATCGCCTTGGAAGAGTGATCGAAGAGGGTTCGGCAGAACCGAATACCGGAATCCCCGGTGTGATCGCCGGATATGGAAAAGAGCGCGTCATTCATTCACCGGCAGCGGGAGTCATGCATAACCGTTCGCAGATTGGTGATATCGTGGAGAAAGACCAGATTCTTGCAATGGTTGATGAGACACCGGTGTATGCTTCACTGACAGGCGTTCTCAGAGGTATCATCCGTGACGGATATGAGGTGCCGAAGGGAATGAAGATCGCAGATATCGATCCACGTAAAGAACAGAAGAAAAACTGTGATACGATCTCGGATAAGGCCCGTTGCATCGCGGGAAGTGTGGTAGAAGTCCTTCTTTCAAATGGAGTATTACCGTGATGCAGACGGATTCTTTATTGAAAGCATTAACGATTGATCCGGAAAAATATCAGTCGATTGCGGTGGTTGGCGGCGGAGGAAAAACGAGCCTGATTTTTCGATTGTGCGAAGAGCTGGTTTCAACAGGAAAAAAAGTAATTATTACGACCACCACTCATATGGCATATGAACCGGAACGTCCGTTTTCGGAAGATGGAGATACAAAAAAAAATCGACAGAATCTGGAGAAATACCATTATACGGTGACGGCCAGCCTCGATCGTGAGAAGGGGAAGATTGGGTGTCTTTCCGAAGAGAAATTAGAAGAACTGAGGATGCTTGCAGAAGTTCTTCTGATCGAAGCGGACGGTGCAAAACGTCTGCCACTTAAGGTGCCGGGAGAGTGGGAACCGGTGATACCGGAGTTCGTGGATCTTGTGATTGGTGTAGCGGGACTGGATGCATTGGGACAACGAATCGGTGATATCTGTCACAGACCGGAACGTGTAGCAAAATTTCTTGGAAAAGATATGGATGAGGCGGTTGAAGAAACAGATATTGTGAAGATTGCGGTTTCTGGGGAAGCTCTGAAGAAGTGCGTGGATA
>CAVFJK010000194.1:1120-7744 GCA_963622815.1 Ruminococcus bicirculans (ex Wegman et al. 2014) | reverse complement strand
AATCACTACGATGCGATCATCATGGACCCTCCGTCTTACGGACGTGGACCAAAAGGTGAAATCTGGAAGATTGAAGAAGCGATTCATCCGCTCATTAAACTTTGCGTGAAGCTCTTAAGCCCGAACCCGCTGTTTTTCCTGATCAACTCCTACACAACAGGACTTGCTCCGGCTGTATTGACTTACATGCTGGCTACAGAGCTTAAAGACTTCGACGGACATGTAGACTCCCAGGAAATCGGACTTCCGGTAACCTCTAACGGACTTGTACTTCCGTGTGGTGCCTCCGGGCGATGGGAAGCAAAGTAAAACATTTGAAACAATCGTTTACTTCAAACACAAATTCTGAAAATTGATATTTTTTATCATTATTTTCTTGAATCTCCTGATACACAGAGATATAATACAGTTATCAGAAAACGTATCAGGAGAGGTGAAAACAATGTTGGAAGAACGACCAAAAGATACTCTTCCCTACACCTGTACTCCGGCCTATGACCGCAGCCACTGTGGGAATTGTGTCTGCGCCACCTGTTATCAGCAGGAATTCTGCGACCGCTGCAGTTCCTGCCAGGAGCTTTCCCATAAGAAAGAATCCTGTTACAGATATGAAGGCGCATATTGTTATTAACACCGAAAAAAGATGCTGGCACATCAAAACGTGTCAACATCTTTTTTGTTTTAGTTTTCACCCTCTGTATCAGGACACAAAATAATGCCTATTGTTAAATTGTCTACATAGTGTGTCGACAATTCAAACTGCTTTCCGTTCTTTCGGGAAAGTCATCGTGATCTCGGTTCCTTTGCCAATCTCACTCACCATTTTCAAAGTTCCGCCAAGGAAGGTCACGCCATGTTTTACAATGGACAGCCCAAGACCGGTTCCGCCAATTGCTTTGGAATGACTTTTATCTACACGGTAAAATCTTTCAAAGACACGATTCTGGTCTTCGCCAGGAATACCGATTCCGTTATCTTTGACACGAATCTCGACTTTTTCACCCAGATCCCGCAGATGAATGCTTACCGTACCATCTTCTTTGTTATATTTGATTCCATTATCGCAGAGATTATAGACCACTTCATCAAGTATCGGACGTACCGTCGTAAGCATCGTCTTATCTCCATCAATATAAAGATGTACGTTCTTTTTCTCCGCTACTTCTTTCAGACGTCCACAAACGTCCTTAACAACCGCATAGGCATCCAGTTTTTCCCACTCATATGGATTTTCGCCCTCATCCAGCTGAGAAACCTTGATCGTATCCTCCACCAGTGTGATCAGTCGCTGGGCCTCATTATAGATTCTGCCTGCAAATTTCTTAATATCCTCTTCTTTGACAAAACCACCCTGTATGATCTCTGCAAATCCGGAGATGGAAGTCAGTGGCGTTTTCAATTCATGGGAAACATTTGCAGAAAATTCTCTGCGAAGCTGCTCACGCTCCACCTTCTCAGTCTCATTCATCAGAAGAATAACCGCACCTACAACTCTATGTTCCCTTGTCACTGGATTCGCGATCATCTGGATTGCCTCACCTCCCAGATGAAGAAGAACGCTTCCATGCTGGCCCTTCAGAACCTGTTCGATCAACATACGGAAATTTTCATCACGATTCAGTGAGTATACACTTTCGCCAGTCTGTGGTTTATTTATCTGGAACATTTTCCAGGCACTGGAATTACCAGAAAGAACCATCGTATAACTGTCTATCACAATCAGACCTTCCTGCATATTTTCCGTAATAATGCCAAACTCTTCCTGATTACGTCTGGCTGCCTCCAGCTGGCTCTTGATCTGACGATTCTGTTTATAGATTTTACTCAAGAGCGGTCCGACTTCCTCATAAATCTGATTTTCCTCCGGATGCTCCAGATCCACATTGTTGATTGGTTCTACGATCTTGTTTGCCATATGCACAGACATAACCGCTGCCAGGATCAGCATCACAACAGCAATGCCGATAAGTGGTGGAACCAGTTCCATCAAAAGCACCCAAACTGAAAACTGCGTACTGGATACCCTGAGTACAGTGTTATCTGATAAGCGCAGTGCATAATACAACGTCTTCTTGGATAATGTTTTAGATGTACGTTCTGCATGTCCACTGCCTGTTTTGAGCGCTTCCTGAATCTCCTTACGATTACTGTGATTTTCCATGGACTCTGCATCTGCCTGATTATCATAGAGAACTGTTCCATCTTCTGCAATATAAGTGATACGGTCATCTTTCTCTTTGATTTTATTCAGATAATCCACGCCGTTCTGTTCTACGCCGTATGCCAGATATGTTGCCTCTTTTTCCAGTTCTGTATTGATCTGTTTTCCGAAATGCTGATAAAGGATTGCCATAACACATGCAATCCCAAAAATCAGTACAGCCGCAGCCACCAGTATGTTTGATTTAAAGATCTTCCTCGTCACGTCAATGACCTCCCATCTGGTGCTCATTGTTTCTGTGAACACCTGTGATCGCATATTCGACCCACTCTGCAATGTTCACCGCGTGATCTCCGATTCGTTCCATATATTTTGCTGTCATCAGAAGATCCAGACCAGCTTTTGCATCCAGATTCTGATACATCAGTTCTGCCAGTTCTTCTTTAATCTGATTAAATGCATCATCCACCTGATCATCGTCATCAATAACCTTTCGACAGAGATCCAGATCTCTCTTAACAAATGCATCAACACTTTCGGTGACCATTGTTACAGTCATCTCAGCCATACTACCGATCAGCTCCGGAATCTGCACATGATTTTCTTCGATAAACTTGGAAAGATCTGCAATATCTGACGCCTGATCACCAATTCTCTCCATGTCGGAGATCATCTTAAGTGCTGCAGAAACTTCTCTCAGATCTCTTGCTACCGGCTGCTGATGGAGCAAAATGCGCATACAAAGGTTCTCAATTTCACGCTCTTTTGTATCAATTTCTCTATCTGTATCAAAAATTTCTTTGATGCAGTTTTCTCCGCGGATTGCTCTGTTAGAAAGAGAAATTGCCTTCTCACAGAGACTTCCCATTGTAATGATCTGCACATGAAGTTCTTCAAGCTGCCGTTCGAAATGTGTTGCCATAATCAACCAAACCTCCCCGTAATGTAGTCCTCTGTTCTCTTGTCTTTCGGCATGGAAAACAAAGTATCTGTATCGCTGAATTCTACAACCTCACCCAGAAGGAAGAAAGCTGTTTTATCAGAAATTCGGGTCGCCTGCTGCATGTTATGCGTAACAATCACGATCGTATATTTTCCTTTTAATTCCATTGCAAGCTCTTCTATTTTGGATGTGGAGATCGGGTCAAGTGCGGATGTAGGTTCATCCATCAGAAGCACTTCCGGCTCTACTGCCAGAGCTCTTGCAATACAAAGTCTCTGCTGCTGTCCACCGGACATTCCGAGTGCACTCTTCTTTAATCTATCCTTTACCTCATCCCAGATTGCCGCATCACGAAGAGATTTTTCTACGATTTCATCAAGTTTTGCTTTAGAACGGATACCATGTGTTCTTGGTCCGTAAGCAACATTATCATAAATGCTCATCGGGAACGGATTCGGCTTCTGGAATACCATTCCAACTCTTTTTCGAAGAACATTTACATCCATATCTCCATAAATATCTTCGCCGTCAAGCTCTACTTTACCGGTAATTTTGCATCCTTCTACAAGGTCATTCATACGGTTCAGAGACTTCAGAAGTGTTGATTTACCACATCCACTTGGTCCGATAAAAGCGGTAATTTCTTTTTCCGGGATATGCATATTGATGTCATGCAGTGCATGAAAGTTCCCGTAAAAAAGATTCATATCTTCAATTGAAAGTTTAATATTATCACTCATGTTTTGTTATCCTTTCGCGATACGTTTTGCCACCATACCGGACAAACCGTTAATAATTAATACAAATAACAGGATCACAACTGCCGTTGCAGATGCCTGATTCATATGAAGTCCTTCACTGGAAAGTACATACATATGAAGTGCCAGAGTACGACCGGAGCCCATCAGATTCGGCACCTGTGCAACGGTTCCTGATGTATAAAGAAGCGCTGCTGTCTCACCGATAATACGTCCGATTGCAAGAATGATTCCTGCAAGAATTCCCGGTACTGCTGACGGAAGTACAATCGTAAAAATCGTACGAAGCTTACCAGCTCCAAGTCCGAAACTTGCTTCTCTATAAGAGTCCGGAACAGCTTTTAATGCTTCCTCTGAAGTTCTCATGATCAGCGGAAGTACCATGATGACCAGGGTACATGCACCTGCCAGAAGGGACATTCCCCAATGAAGTGCTGTTACGAAAAACAACATACCAAACAGACCATATACAATAGACGGAATACCAGAAAGTGTCTCTGCTGTGATACGGATAACCTGTACCAGTTTGTTTCCTTTTTTTGCATATTCTACAAGGTAGATCGCTGCAAAAATTCCAAGCGGAGCTGCGATTATCAGTGATAAAGCTGTCATAATAAATGTATTGATCAGTGACGGCATCAGAGATACATTTTCTGATGTATATTCCAGACTGAACAGGCTCGGTGTCAGATACGGAATACCTTTTACAAGGATATATGCTACCAGGAAGATCAGCACTGCAAATGTGACAATTGCTGCACCAACTGTAAGGAGTGCAAGAACTCCTGATCCCGGATGACGCAGGTAAGAACGGATACGATCTGCTGCTGATGTTTCATTTCTTTTTTTCATTTTTTCCACCATCGGTTCTGCTACTGCTGCATTAGTTTGCATTCTCGGACCTCCTGTTCAGTAAGGAAAGGCTGAGGTTGATAATCAGGATAAATACAAAAAGTACAACTCCTGTAGCGATCAGTGCTTCTCTGTGAAGACCTGTCGCATAACCCATTTCTGTTACGATATTGGCTGTCATAGTACGAAGACCTTTCAGCAGTCCTGCAGGCATTCTTGCCTGGTTTCCGGCTACCATGATCACCGCCATTGTCTCTCCGATCGCACGTCCGATTCCAAGGACAACGGCTGCCAGGATACCGGATTTTGCTGCCGGAAGCATGACTACAAAAATACTTCTTTCTTTTGTTGCCCCCAATGCAAGGGAGCCTTCATAGTAGCTTTCCGGTACACTGCGGAGTGCGGATTCTGTCGGTCCGATGATTGTCGGAAGAATCATGATTCCCAGAAGAAGGGAAGCTGCCAGCCAGCTGGTTCCGGTTCCGCCAAAAGTGCTTCTGATCAGCGGTACCATCAGTACCAGTCCGAAGAAACCATATACAATAGAAGGAACACCTGCCATCAGCTCAATTCCGGATTTCAGCGGGCGGTAAATTTTCTGTGGACAGTAACGTGCCATAAATACAGAAGTAAGTAATGCGATCGGTACGCCCACCAGAATTGCTCCACCTGTTACATAAATGCTGGCAATGATCATTGGAAAAATTCCAAATTTGTCATTTGACGGTTTCCATACCGTTCCAAGAAGGAATTTCAGCGGCCCGATCTTGGCGATTGCCGGAATTCCGTTGGCAAACAGAAAAAGACAGATTAAAAAGACTGCCAGGACCGAAGTCCCGGCAGCAACCATAAAAATGATTTCCATGGTTCGTTCTTTAAATTTATTCATTCAGATCACTCCAGTCTGTAGTTTCACCTGTGAAGATAGCTTTTACCTGGTCACTTGTCAGATCATCAACATCGTTGTCTTTGTTTACTACTACTGCAATACCATCTCTTGCAATCTCAGTTGCTGTCAGGTTTTCGCTTGTTTCTTCGTCTTTCAGTTCACGGGATGCCATACCGATATCGCAGATGCCTTCTGCTGCGGATGTGATACCTGTTGTGGAATCGCTCTGCTGTACTTCTACAGTAATCTTTCCGCCGTTTGCTTTTTCATATGCTTCTTTCAGTTTTTCCATAACCGGTGTTACAGAAGAAGAACCAGCTACAACAACTTTACCTTCTGCATCGCTCTGCTCGTAAGCTGCTGCATCGTCTGCTACTTTGATGTATCCGTTGTCTTCTACAATCTGCTGTCCGTCAGCACTCATGATATAGTTTTCAAAATCCTGAGCTGCATCGCTGAGTTTGTCAGTTGTTACGATGTTGAATGGACGGGATACTTTATATGTATCATTTGCTACGTTTTCTGCGGATGCTTCTGCACCGTCGATCTTAACTGCTTTTACAGTGTCATTAAGGGAACCAAGGGAAATGTATCCGATTGCATTCTCATCACCTGCAACTGTTGTCATCATAACGGATGTGCTGTTTGTGATGCTTGCATCTTCTGTTGTCATATCAACTTTCTCATCGCCCTGTTTTTCTTCGATTCCGAACAGTTCGATAAATGCTCCTCTTGTTCCGGATCCGTCTTCACGGGAAATAACATCAATTGCTCCGCTTGCTGCACTTGCTGTTGCTGCGAATGCGGTTGTTCCGATCAGTGCTGCTGTAACGATTGCTAAAACTTTTTTCTTCATAATGATAAATCTCCTCTTTATTTGCTTTATTTAATTTTCATTTTTACTTGTCTGTCTTTCTCATCGACAAGTGCAATTATATGGGAGAAAAGTAAAATGCATAATCATACGCGTGTAAAATCTTTGTAAAAAGGATTTCGTAAAAAACTTTGACCTGCATCTAAA
>CAVFJK010000194.1:0-1110 GCA_963622815.1 Ruminococcus bicirculans (ex Wegman et al. 2014) | reverse complement strand
AGTTATAATAAACTTACATTAGAATTACCCGTTGTATCGTAACAAAACAGATTATTTCAAACCACATAACAGGAAAGGGATATATTATGAAGAAAATAACAATTCCAGACACAGACCTTGAGCTCTCTCCAATGGGAATGGGCTGCGTAAATGCCGGTATCAAATGGGACGGCGAAGATGCGTTCAGAATTTTTGATGCTTTTCTGGATATGGGCGGAACCGTTTATGACACTGCCCGCGTGTATGCAGACTGGATTCCTTCTGAGATTGGCCGCAGTGAACGTGTGCTTGGTCAGTGGCTCCGCGAGAGTGGAAAACGTCATGACATTATTCTCGTCTCCAAAGGCGGACATCCGGATATGATCCCAGCCGTCCCGGACATGCATGCCTCCAGAATCTCCGCAGAAAATATGCGCCATGATCTGGAGCTTTCTCTCCGCGCACTCGGCACTGATTATATTGATATTTATTTTTATCACAGAGATAATGAGGCGATTCCGGCCGGTGAACTGATCGAAGTCATGGAAGAATTCCGAAAAGAAGGTAAGATTCGCTACTATGCATGCTCTAACTGGAGCACTGCACGTATGAAAGAAGCCGATGCCTATGCTTCCTTTAAGGGATATCGTGGTTTTGTGGCAAATGAAGCACTGTTTAATATCGGTTCTGCTTCCATGAAGCCTCTTGAAGACGATACATTAAAAATCATGGATAAAGAAATGCAGCAATATCACGTAGAAAATCCTCAAAATCTGGCCATGCCTTATATGTCTGTAGCCAGCGGATTTTTCCACAAATTATATGCCGGCGGTGCTGATGCTGTAAGAAATTCCGAATACTATACCCCGGAGAACCTTAAGATTGCCGAGGGACTTCATGGGTTAATGGAAGAATATCAGATTTCCCTTACGCAGGCTGTTCTTGGTTATCTGACCTGCCGTGATTTCACCTGCCTGCCACTTTATGGGCCAAGAAATATCGAAGATCTTAAAGATGCAATGGAAACTTTCTCGATTCCATTCCTTAAGGAGTATTATGTACCTGATTATAGATAATATTCCGCGAGGTGTTTTGCCATGAATATGGCAAAATCCCGAGACATACGGGGCA
>CAVFJK010000193.1:5812-19531 GCA_963622815.1 Ruminococcus bicirculans (ex Wegman et al. 2014) | reverse complement strand
TCGTTGCTCATCAGCAGCTCGTTTACTTTATCACATTCATTTCTGAATGTCAAGTACTTTTTTGAAATTTTTTAATTTTTTGAAAAATTCAAAAATTTCAAACGGAGAAGGAGGGATTTGAACCCTCGCGCCGGTTACCCGACCTATACCCTTAGCAGGGGCACCTCTTCGGCCTCTTGAGTACTTCTCCTGACTCCGAATTCATAATACTTTATGCAATTTGAAGTGCATTTCTTTCCGAAACGCATGGTTAATTATACATAACTCATTTTACATTGTCAACACTTTTTTTCATTTCTTTTAATATTTTTTTATATGGCTTTTACCTGCCTGCCGGAAGCAATATTTTCAGCTCAAACCAGTTATTTTCCTGTGCCGCAACAACAGAGCCATGATACTTCTCTACAGTACTCTTAATACTCTTCATACCATATCCATGAAGTCTCTTATCCTTCTTTGTCGTCACCGGCATACCATTCTTAAACCTGATCTTTTCATCACAATAGTTTTCTGTACGGATACGGACAAACTGTTTTTCTCTGGTCACATAGAGCCAGATCAGACGTTTCTGCTTCTCCTGCTGCTTTTCAGCACTCTCAATAGCATTATCCAGCATGTTGCCAAATAATGCGCTCACATCCATATCTTCCATAAAAGCCAAAGCTTCCCCGTCTACAATAAACTTCAATTCAATCTCTTTATTCTGACAAATCATGGCTTTATTCGTCAGTACAGCATCCAGAATCGGATTTCCGGTCTTGTTCTGTGTCTCATATACTCTGATCTCACGCTCCATCTTCTCCAGGTAACGTGTAGATTTTCCTGCATCAGCATAAGACTGCGTCTTCAGAAGATTGATCTGATGTTTCAGATCATGATACTTCTGGTTTACCATATCAATATTCTCTTTTGACAGCTGATAATTTTTATACTGCATTTCCATGATATTATGCAGTGCATCCTTCTCAAAGCGAATCTGAACCTCTTTGACCTGAATATGATATGCATACAGCACAGCAAGGCCGCTTAAATCCACAAGCGTACGTATGATAAAGATATCCGTAACAAAACTTCCGCTGAATAGTCCATCCTGATCAAGATAGCTTAAATTACTCATGGCAAATACAGATGCTGCGATAATAATCACTACCAGCAATTCTCTTCTTGTAATGTGAATCTCCTCGAGATCTTTTTTGAGGCTCCGTTCTATCAATGCCAGGATAGTAAAAATCACTGCATAGACAAGTATCAGTTCTGTCCATCTCCAGAATTCGCCGCCCATGCCTCTTGTATACGTCAGATAATAGTAAATCTGCCAGCACAGAGACGCGGCAAATTCTCCATTAATAAATGCCTTCACACAATAAAATCCGGCCTCTCTGATTGAAAAATCATTACAGCTATAAATATAACCAAGAAGAAGTCCTACAATCAGCAGCATGGATGGAAGAAACAGTTCCTGCCTCACTCCATCTGTTACAGTCATAAAAAATAAAAGGAGGGCAAACTGAACACAGCTTACTGCTGCCAGCTTCCATCTCCCGATTTTTCTTTCATTCGTACCTGCGATCACAAATACGGATAAAGCATAAGCTATGGCATAGTAATACCCTGGTGTGTTTAGCACCTCTGTTGTGTTCATTTGCCCACCTCATTCAAATATTCATTTAATGCATCCAGGAATGGTTTGCGTCTGCTCCTGCTTACCTGAATCGTATCTCCATTAACACTGACATCACTTCCCATGTAATTATCTACATATTCGAGATTTACCAGATAACACCTGTTACATCGAAAGAAGCGTTTTTCATCCAACTGTCCTTCCGCATCCCGGATCGTACCTTTGGTCACAAAGCTTCCCTCTGTTGTATGGTAGATCAAAAGATGATCCTGCACCTCCACATAACAGATCTGTGAGATATCCAGTTTCTTTTTTCCGCCTTTCAGCGCTATGGTAATAAATTCTTTTTCCTGTACTTTTACTCTGTGAAGCGCTCTTCCCATACTCTCCGAAAAAGAAAAATACGAAATAGGCTTCAACATGTAATCCAGAGCATTTACTTTATAGCCCTGGATCGCATACTGAGGCATATTTGTTATAAATATAATAATGACGTCTTTATCCAGTTCGCGGATTTTCTCTGCAGCCTTCATTCCATTTAAAAAAGCCATTTCAATATCCATAAGGATAAGATCGTAATCCGCAGAATAATCCGTTACGATGTCTTCGCCATCCCGAAATTCCGTGATCAGAAATTTCAGCCCGTTTTCTTTTTCGTATCGACTCAGGTGAGTTCGTAACGCTTCCAGGTCGTTCGCATCATCTTCCACTGTTGCAATACGAAGCATATTCATCCCCCGTGCCTTCTCAATGTCACTGTTCACAGCAACATATACATAATAATATTTGTAGTATAACAAGAAAAAGCACAGGAAACAATGCATTTTTTCTTCCAGAATTTTATCTCAATGTAAATGAAATAAAATCAAAGCTTCCTTTTCCTTCAAAAGTGAAGAATAAAGCTTCTTTGCTGCCAGAAGCCTGAAGCGGAGCTGCAAATTCTTTCAGTTCCTTGTTTAGACTGATTGAAATCTTAGCTACAGCTTCTCCATTTTCGCTGGTACGAACATACAGAGTACCTTCTGCACGTCCCTTTACAGCTACGCTGATTTCTTTTGTCTCGCTGAGATCAAAGTACTTGAATCCAGCCAGTGCGCCATCGCACATATTCGCAATATACTGATCCGGTCCGGATTCTCTGTCCTTTCCATCCTGTGTCAGGTAAGGACAGTCTTTTTTCGGACGTTTGATCATACTTAAGAAACGTGTTCCTTTTTTTCCATAAAGATTACATGCAATATAGGACGGGTAAGTTCCTTTTCCTGCCAGTGGTCCGCCATTTAAACCACAGGAAGTCATCTCTGCCTGATAAAATTTTCCATCTTCAAAACGGATTTCCTCTGCCATCGCCTGACGTGAGGACTGTTTACGGTTACTGTGTCTGTGATAGAAAACAAAATATTTTCCATTCAGTTCAAGGATACTGCCATGTGTATTTCCAGTATCAAATCTTGCATGTTTTACATCCGGGACTCCTTCAAGCCCTATGTCACCGTTACTTACCAGAATTCCACCATACTGAAATCCCTTTACCGGACTGTCGCTTGTTGCATAACAGAGTTCATGGCTGTTCATTGTACTGTAAATAAAATAATATGTTCCTTCAAACTTACGCATGGAACTTGCCTCAAGGAAAGAATGTCCTTCATAAGGAGTACCGATAGATTCCTTTTCGCCTGCGATACCGATATAGGACGGTCCGTTCAGTACGGTCAGCATATCAGAAGGATCCAGTTCAAAGCACATCGGGCCATGTTCGGTCGGCTTGGAGCCATCCAGAAGGATCGGGTTTCCTGCCAGTGCAAAACCAGAGTACAGATACAGTCTTCCATCGTCATCCATAAAGAGGCCCGGGTCAAACTGGAACGGTTCGTTCTTCTTTCCAATTGCGATACCATCACTGTATTTTACGTATCCGTAGAACTCATATTTTCCTGCCGGCTCATCGCATACAGCTACAGAGATCATCTTTGTACCGCCCATAAAATAGTACAGATAAAATCTTCCATCCGGTCCCTGCACCATGTCAGGTGCTGCAAGACCATTTGTCAGACGGATTCTCGGGGCTGCCGGATCCTGCTCTCTCTTATAAATGCAGCCTTCATAACGCCAGTTACCAAGATCATCTACCGGTGCTGACCAGCAGACATAATCGCCCAGACAGAAATTCAGTCCGTTGAATATATCATGAGAACCGTAGACATATACACGATCTCCTACAACATGTGGTTCCGCATCCGGAACATATTCCCAGCTTGGCATGTATGGATTTACAGCCTGTTTTGTTTTCATCTTTTCCCTCCAACTTCAATTTTTTCATTTCATATCTTATTTTCATAGTCTCACTTTTATCGTATCTGCATTGTATCATGTTTTTCAACGCCAAATTTCTTTTTAACGTGGTCGGTCTATTTTTCTGCGTGAGCAGTAACTTCCTGAATCCTGCCGGCATACGCGGACCAGAAATAATTTCGCTTATAACTGTCCGCGGACATCTGCGGAACAAGGATTTCTGCACTCGTGCCATCCAGAAGATGCTGGCCCACGATACACTTCGAAGGGTCTTTCTGTTCAAGTACAATTTCTTTAAGACCTGTACATCCCGAAAAGGCGTAATCCTCGATCTGCGTCACATCTTCCGGAATCACGATCGTTTCTTCGCCCTGATACGCCTCACTGTCCTTTGCGGTCCAGATTCTGGTATCCCCCGCTGCCTCTTCCCATGTCCTGTGTGGTTTTTCCGGAAGTTCCACGGTTACAGCCCTGTCATCGCCAAGCATCGCTTTGATGTCACGGATCAACTGCACTGTATTTACTTCTTTTCCAGCCTGATTCAAATGGAAATTCGTATCAAAAAACCATTCTGCATCCATCAGACTGTTTTCAGGATTTCCTATAACCGAGAAATCCAGCTTCTGTTGCAAGAACGCGTCGTACTCTGTCAGATCATCCGCATCTTCTACAGCCAGTTCATTCACCGGACAATACCGATACCAGACGACTGCTCCCTTTTTCTCAAGACGCTTCGCCCAGGCATTCATATAATCCAGAAATTCCGGCTGTATCACATCTTCTGTAAAACTTACCTTCTGATTGACATCATAGCCATTTGGAAGGATGTTTTCCTGACACGTATCGAGGTCTATATCACCATATACATTAAAGGAGTTTTTCTGATAAACGCTGTCTGTCTGAGGATTCTGCCCTTTCAATACATAATTCAGTTTTTCCAGAGCAAACCGCGGAAAATTTCCCAGCATTGCCTCAAAGTTTTCACTTTTTATATGACGCAGCATTCCGAAAGCCCCATCGGCGGCCTGCCACATATACTCTCCATTGAAATAATCTGAGAGCGTCTGCTCACTTTGCTCCGGCGAAAGAATTACAATATCCCCTTCATGAATATAACTTTCCGAAAGATCCATGACCGCCTTCGTTCCAAGCCCTGCATACATACCAAAATTGACCACCTCATACAAAGGAAAAAATTTGTCGATCATTGCACTGTCACAGTCAAAAGCAACACCACTTCCACCAACAAGCACGATCCTGTTTCCCTCAGTACTTTTCAGTCGCTCATATTTACTTTTCAGTTCTCCCATAAACGTATTCCCAAACTGTACAGGCAGCCCAAACCCACAGGACAGAAAAAAAAGCTGTTCTGCCAGAAGCACCGCCAACGCAATCAGTACAATACGTTTCGCTGTTTTTTTATCCATATTTTAAAACCTGAAATAAATAAATGCATTTTCACCGCCGGACGCCATCATGCCAAGCCATGAAAACTCAATCACAGTCACCATAACAACAAAAATCACTGCTGCCAGACAAAGTCCTCTACGAGTCTGACAGCTTTTATCAATTTCCTCGGAAAGTCGTTCCAGAAACAGCCAGGTAAGTCCCACCATAAGCAGTCTTAGAAGTGCCAATCCCTGAATACCAAGAAATCTCATAGTCTCCGAAATTCCGCCACCCAGTGGATTTACAAACGGCTGCTTAAGGATTTGCCATGCGACAGTGAAGGAAGGAGCCCGAAAGAACACCCAGGCAACATTCACCAGAAGCATTGTCATAAGCCATCCTGCCACCGGATGAAGAATTCTTTTTCCTTTTCTTATCCTGGATATCACCATAGCCGCGATCATATAGACTCCATGGATAAGTCCCCAGACAACGAAGTTCCAGGATGCCCCGTGCCAGAAACCGCTTAACAGAAAAACAATCAGCACATTCCTGCACTGTCTTATAAAGCCCTTTCGATTTCCTCCAAGCGGAATATATACATAATCCGTAAACCAACGTGTCAGACTGATATGCCACCGTCTCCAGAAATCCTGTATATTCACTGCACGGTACGGATGACTGAAATTTTCCATAAGCCGTATCCCCATCATACGGGCCGCGCCTCTTGCAATATCTGTGTACCCGGAAAAATCACAATAAATCTGAATGGCAAAGAATACCGTTCCCAGAACTGTGCCAACACCACCGGCATCCTGCGGTGATGCATAGACTTTATCGACATATACAGCCAGATAATCTGCTACAACAACTTTTTTATAAAAGCCCCGGAGTATCAGCCAGAATCCATTCAGCAGATCTGCACGGCTCTTTTTATGCTTTTCTTTCAGCTGACCAAGAAGATTCTCCGCCCTCTCGATGGGGCCTGCGACCAGCTGTGGAAAAAATGATACAAACAGGGCATAGCTTGCAGGATTTTTTTCTGCTGAAATCTCTCCTTTGTATACATCGATCACATAAGCCATCGTCTGGAAGGTATAAAATGAGATTCCCACCGGTGGAACTGAATATTTCAGCCCGATCAGAAGCCCCAGACACACAGCCACCGTAAAAACAAGCCAGCCTCTCCTGTGTCTGCCTTTCCCGACAGCAAGTCCTGTCAGATAAGTAATTGCTGTTGTGATCAGAATCAGTACGCCCGCCCATGAGCTTTCCCTTATATAGAAAAAGTAACTCACTGCCAGCAGAAAGATTTCTCTGTGCTTCCACGGAATTTTCCAGTACAGAAACACAACCACCGGAAAAAGGAAAACAAATGTCAGCGATATAAAATTCATTCCTCTTCCTCCTTCGCAAGCTGCTCTTTCAGATCACGTATCACTTTTGTGGTCCGGATCTGAACACCTTCTGTAGATAAATGATTATCCGTGCCATACAGGTAAATTCCCGTATACAAAGAATCCTCAAGTTCAGAGATAACAGGAACATTTAACTGGCTCTTAAAATATTCATGCAGACGTGCTCTTTCCTCCTGCGTACTGTCTTCTGAAAGTGCATATTTATTTCTTGGTGAATAAGTAAAATAAACCTTGATTCCCTGATCCAGGAATTTCTGAAACTCTGCATTTATGGAATCAATATAAGTATCCTTCGGAAATGCATTTACAGTATAATTTACAGGAAGTCCGTAAATTGGTTCTTCACTTGTAGAGTTCGGGCGATATACTGCATAGTCTCCATACGCATTGTAGCTTGGCTCCTCCACCTCATGTCCGTCCTCGTCATAATCAGAAGCACAGACATCGTAATTTTTTCTTTCCATGTCTGCCCTTGCTTCCTGATATGCTGTAAATGCCGTAAAAATCTGCTTATATTCTCTTAAGTCCAGCCCGGCGAACGCGTCATAGTTGGATTCCATCATGGCAAATGTCGCATAGTCCAGCTCCCTCTGATAACAGAACTGCCTGTTTGCCGCATCAAATTCCGGAGAATCCAAAAGAATATCCCCTTCTTTCATGCAGTCAAGGATCAGTTCAAGCTGCGGAAGCGCCGGTGAATAGGCAAACACTCCCATGTTGACTACTTCATAATCAGAAAAAGCCTGATCGATCATTTCGCTGTCATATCCGAATCTTGTTGAAGAACCGGAAAACAGAACAATCTTCTTTTTGTCCTTCAGACTCAGCAGACGATCGTATTTATCCTGAAAGGTATCGAAATAGTTTCCGCTGTAGGCCGGTTCCTCGATTGCATTGATATGCAGAGTACGCAGCATATCACAGCCCTGAAATGCATAGTCACTGATTTTCTCCAGGTCATCGTAGATATACAGCTGTTCCAGGCAGCTGTTTTTGAACGCCCATTTTTCGACCTCATAGATTCCCGGCGAAAGAATCACCGTTTTACAATCTGTATCTGCAAAGGCCTGCTCCCGGATTGTTCGCACTGGCAGTCCCCCTAGGCTGGACGGAACACAGACCTGCTGTTCTTTTCCGTTATAACCGGTTATAACCGCAAAACCTGACACTTCTTTATACGTAAAATCAGCTTCGTCAGTCCACGGAACCCACTGTGCATACAGTACAAGTCCATCTTCCCATGCGATCCTGCTTCCAAGTC
Source organism: Ruminococcus bicirculans (ex Wegman et al. 2014) (assembly GCA_963622815.1). Taxonomy (GTDB): domain Bacteria; phylum Bacillota; class Clostridia; order Lachnospirales; family Lachnospiraceae; genus Blautia_A. Next base: position 11,550 of record CAVFJK010000193.1, on the reverse strand, counting down.
CTACTGCCTGTCCGCTTCCATCAGCTCTTGTATTCCATCCAAGCAGTGTGTACCCCTCTCTGGAAAAAAGATCCGTTCCCGTCGAAGTATTGATTCTCTGATGGATACCGCGATAACAGACACTCACTCTGTCTTGATTCCCTGAGACGTTCTGCCCGCCGTTGGCATCATACAAAATCTCATATTTTCCTTTTTCAGCCTGAATACAGATACTCTCCGAATAATTTACTTCATGTAAAACAAGATTTACTGTTTTTCCATTGTTTTCCTGTGTTATATCGGCTTTTCCATGATAATCTGTCCCCAGGAACTGCCAGCTATCATCCAGTGTAATCGTAAAATCCACATCGCTTCCGGGTTTCACCGTTCTGGCAGGATCTGTCACATGATATCCTTCTCCGGCTTCCAGAACGATGTGACAGAGTTTTTCTGCTGAATCATTTTTCTGAGCACATCCTGCCTGTCCCATCACCAACAGAAGAAGGAACACCCAAAATACGGTCGTTAATTTTCTTTTACGCATATGTTAAACTCCTCCTTCTTTTTCTGATTTTTCCTGATTGAAACTGACTGGCGGCCTTCCGATATACTTATATATACCAGAAGACCGCCTGATTCACCAGCCTGTTAAGACTCTTTTATTTGTTTTTTCTTGCTGCGATCGCTTTCTGCTCTTCCGGCAGATCTTTCTCGATCGTGAAGAAGAAGATCAAAACTGCACAGATCACATAAGCAATTGTCTCTACCCAGATATATCCGACAGAGATAGCTGTCTGTGCCGCAGCAGTCTGTGCTGCGGTACCCAGTGCAATGTCTGCTGCCTGGTCATATCCGCTGGCATTTAAGATTGCACTGAAAATAGAGTTACATACCGGAGTTGCAGCTACCATGATGGAGCTGTAGATAGACATTGTCAGTCCATCTGTACGAATTCCGGATTTGTATTCGATATGATCGATAACGTCTGCAAGCATGGCAAGAATCATGTAACATGCCGGAGCAGAGCCCAGACATTTCAGCGCTACACCGATTGCTACAGGAACGATCTGTCCATTACCCATGATCGCGATCACGCCGCCGACAGAACCCAGAAGCATGCCGACCATACATACGATACGTTTTCCAAATTTGTTGCAGAGAGGCACGATTGCCACTGCTGCCACTGCCATCGGAACCGCACCCATGATACTTAAGAGTGACTGTGAAGCACCCCAGGCATCAGCTGTACCAAAGAAAGTATTGTCCATTACCCATTTACAGAAGTAAGTCATGGAACCGTTCTTCATTGCACCGCTCCACTGGAAGCCCATATAGAACAGCATAACAACCCACCACATTTTATCACTGGTAACTGCAGAAAGCTGTTCTTTCAGAGAGGCACCCCTGACCTTTGTTTCCTCCGCTGCGCCCTGCTCCATCTGTTCTTCTGTTACACGCTCACGTGTAAACTTGAACTGCAGGAAAATTGTCAATGCGGAGAAAATAGCAATTGCAGTCATAGCCACCAGCCACAGATGCTGGTTTTCTTTCAGTGCGAAAGAAACCAGGATAGGGAATACCATAGAACCGGCTCCCATAACAGCCAGACCTGCAACATTGGTAAAGGAAGCCAAGGCGCCTCGCTGCTTACTGTCTCTCGTAGATACAGGGATCAGAGTTGAGTTTGCAGTATTGTAGATTGGATAAGCCACTGCATAAAACAGATTGTAGGCAATCGCGATCCATACCATTTTGGCAGTTCCCTCAAAAGGAACCACAAACATCAGTACAGAGGCAATGGAAAGAGTCAGTGCAGACAGAAGAATCCACGGTCTTGCCTTTCCTGCCATTGTTCTTGTATGCTCAATCAACTGACCTACGATCAGGTTTGCCGCTACGATCAGAATGGTCGAAAACAGCTGTAAGGTTGTCAGAAATGTCAGGTTCAGTTTCAGGACATCTGTAAAATAGTTCTGAAGGATACTGGTAAAAATACCGGATGCCAGAAGTGCACCAAACGGTCCGATAAAATATCCGATCAACATCTCCGGAAGTTTTACATCATCTGATTTGATTCTGGAACCGGTCAGTGGACCGTTCCAGAAATCTTTATTTGTCTTGCTCATAAAATCAATCCTTTACTACTTTGAAAAAGGAAGAAATAATTGTACAGATCAGAGCGACTGCGCATACGATCATTCCAATGATTGCACCCTTTAAATCCGCCATATTCTGAGCGTTGTTCTCAAAAGTCATGATCGATCCGATTGCAGCGATCCTGCTGCTGATAAACTGGATCAGTGCATATGCTGTCAGTACACCGCACGCTACCGGAAGAATATCCAGAGCCGGTTTTGCTCCCATTTTTACAGAAACCGCGATCATAACGATCTGAAGGATTGCTGCCACAGCCAGGCAGGCTACAATCGCATTATCAACACCACTGTTTATAAAATAATTTGTTTTGCAGTTCATCATATACAGAACCAGTCCGGCAACAGTCACAAGAGCAGTGATTACGCTTAAGACCAGTCCTGCGCCCATTTTTTTCTTTTCAGCCATAGTTCGTTATCCTCCTTACTGCTCTTTCTTTTTCAGTCCAAGCAGATACATTGCTACACAGAGTACAGTCAGTACACCAAATCCAACGCGAAGACCTGTGATCAGGTTGTCATACCATGTATTCAGTGACTCGATATGTGTAGAGGTTGACATACCATCCATTGCATTTGAGTTTGCAAGTGCATAGTTCTGATACAGCATTGCCTGTTTCAGATCTGTCAGAAGTTCTTCACTCTGGCTTGCATTCTCTACACTCCAGTATGGCCATACTGCTGTAACCGCTGCCATTGTATTGTCACCAGTGTTACATGTCATGGTTACACCATTATGTACTGCCATGCGAATCTTTGTATAAGTCGGATCCTGAATGAAGTCCTCAGACATCAGACCTTTGAATCCCCATTCTTTACGAAGGATATTCAGAAGCAGTCCGGTATGTGCGTTACTTGTCACACAGCCGACACGGTTATATGTAGTCATTACAGCAAGTGCATTTGCATCTTCGATACAGGACTGTACACCACGCAGTTCGTTTTCACGGGCTGCCTGCTCACTCATAAACTCGGCAATACCTGTACGGTTGATCTCAGTGTCGTTGAATGCCAGATGTTTCGGTGCGATCAGTACGCCATATTCATGTCCTGCTTCGATGATTGCTGCACCCTGACCTGCTGTCAGAACTGCATCCTCTGAGAAGTATTCATGGTTACGTGCATTGTACGGTGTACGATGAAGGTTTGTTCCAACGCCCCACCAGATTGCTGTGTTAGCCCACAGAGAATAGTTACCGATCACCTTGCCCCATTCTTCTGCCAGCTGTTTACTGAATGTCTGGCCGATTACAGTTTCAACTGCCATAACACCCATCTTGTAATCACGGTTCGGATCATCCTCTGCGATCACGCACGGATCTCCTGTGGAAGCATCTGAGTTTGCATACTGTCCCAGCGGATAGGAGTTGAATCCGTTTGGTCCGTCATTCTGGATGGCTTCCGGAGAAGTAATAGATTCAATTGTTTTTGTGCTGGTTCCACCAAATCCTGTACGGATCAGACATTCTTCCAGAGTGATCTGATCCATCAGATCATTCCATCTTTCATCTGTAATATCATCTACACCTTTCAGGTTAGCCAGAGTCATCCCATTGTCTGCACCAAAGGTTACAGAAGACGGATCTCCGTTTGCTTCGATATCACTGTAGTCATCAGCCATAGTGCTGATCATTTCATCTGTCGCTGTCAGATCTTTGTATGTTTCCGGCCATGTTCCTTCCCAGTCATTTCTGCTGAGATAAGTAACTGTGTCTTCCATCCAGTAGTTCAGATCTGCATCCTGAAGCTGATTCTCTACCGGTGTACCGTTTAAGGTTACAGCGAAGGATGAAGAATCAAAATCGCCAAGTTCCCATGTCTGTACATTGTCTTTGTTTCCGTCAACATCCTGATCCTGTGCGGCAAGAACATTGTTTACAGCCTCATGTGCACCGTTTCCGACTGTGAAATAATAGGTTCCGTTGTCAAGGATCCAGTTACCGGTTGTGCCTGCTTCGTTATCACAGGTGCTGTCCCAGCTTGCCATATCCTGTGCATCTGCTGTGATTGTAACAGTCTGGCTTTCGCCTGGCTCGATGATATCTGTTTTTTCATAGTCCAGAAGCTGTACTGCAGATTTTTCTACTTTGTTCTCTACGTCATAGTCTGTATAAGGAACGGAAGTATAAAGCTGTACAACATCTTTACCTGCAACATCACCGGTATTCTTAACTTCTACCTCAGCGGTTACAGTTCTGTTGTCAAGGTCTACATCCACGCTCTTAAGAGTCTGTTCGAATGTTGTATAAGAAAGGCCATATCCAAACGGATAAGATACTTCATTATCATAATCCCATGCTTTTCCTGTAGAGCTTCCTACAGTTGCATCTGCATTTCCCTGACCCAGTACAGTGTCTGCATATCTGGTTTCATAATATTTGTATCCTGTATAAATACCTTCTGCTTCAACTTCTTCTGCATTGATATTTACAGAAGCATCTGCATTGGTCCACTCATAGTTTCCAAAGTTCTGTGCTGCCGGAGAATTTGCATTTGTCACAGCATAGGTGTCTGTCAGATGACCGGACGGGTTTGCCTCTCCGGAAAGGATATCTGCAACACCATAGAAGCCATAACCTCCCGGAAGACCTACTTCCAAGATAGCATCTACGCCATCGTTGTTTTTAATCTCATCGATTTCCATTGCGTTTGCATTGTTCAGCATAACGATGACTTTACCGCCGTTGTTTTCTTTTGCTTCAACTGCAGCATTGATCAGGTCACGCTCATCATCACTTAATCCAAGTGGATCGGTCTGATTCAGATCCTGAGATGCATCTACACCGTCCACACCCGGAAGATAAGTTCCGTTCTCTGTAGAGGAACGTCCGATCGTTACCAACATGACATTGTAATCATCCAGGGATTCTTTCCACTCACTGTCTACACCGTCCATTGTTTCCTGTGAAGGCTCTTTGCTTGCAAATACGCCATCTGTTGCAGGTGCTGTGATGTGGTAATATTCCACAATACTTCCCCACATATTAACTTCTGTCTTGAATTCTGATTCCAGGCTCTTATACAGATTCTGAAGAGTTTCATTGATGCTGAATCCCTTTGCAGCCAATGCTTCAACAAAATCTACAGTGTCTGCATCTGTTCCTTCATTTTCAGTCAGGGAACTTCCCATGTCACCACCCTGTACCGGATAGTAGCTGGAGAATCCAAGAAGGGACAGTTTCTGTGTCTCATCTTTTGACAGTGGAAGTGCATTGTTCTCATTCTTTAACAGAACAGTTCCTTCCTCACTCATACGTTCTCCAAGATCCTCGATGGAATCCAGAAGTTCTGTAGTGCTGGAATAGTCAGACTTATATGTATACAGATCCTCGTCTGTACTGTCTGTTACCATAGCACTGCTCTTTGTGCCAAGAAATTTGTCGATGTCTGTACGATAGCTGTCCACTACAGGTCCTGCCGCAACAGAAACGGTCAGAAGAGATGCTGTAAGAGTAGTCAGACCACGCCAGAGATTTCTTTTTCTGCTCATGATTATAGCTCCTTTCTTTCCCTTAAATATGGTTAAGTCTTATCGCTCAAGTGCTTCCATATTTTCCATGACCTAAATTTAACATAAATTAAAAAAACGCTCCCATTTTTTTCGCA
>CAVFJK010000193.1:5084-5802 GCA_963622815.1 Ruminococcus bicirculans (ex Wegman et al. 2014) | reverse complement strand
TCGCAAACTGCACTTTTTCAACCGTAAATGGGAACGTTTTTTTATTGAATTTTCACAAGCAAAATTTTTCAGGAAATCTTGCACAAATTGTGATATTTGTTTTTGTTTATATTGCCTATAAACTTTTATTTTGCTACGGTTACCGGAATCTCCCGTGTGTATGTTTTTCTTTCATCGCAAACGGTAATTTTCACAGACGCACCTTCTCCTGCACGTATCACAGCCATCGCTTCACCGTAATATGTATCGACAGTGTCCTGTGCATAATTTCCTTCTACATAGGAGCAGGCACTTCCCAGACCTTCAAGAGTACCATTCTCCACGGTGACTTTAAGGTGATGTTTTTCCATTGGTTTCCAGATTCCGTCAAAGTCTCCATACTGTAATGGAACAAACAGCAATTTACCAGCTTCTACGTTTTCCTGTTCCGGTTTAATATGAAGAATTGTTTCCTCATTCGCTGTCACCAGAGTCTGACGGCTGATCTCATGACCTCTTTCATCGTAGGAAACTGCCGTAATCTCGCCATCTTCGTATGGAATCTGGAATTTTGAACGACATTTCTTCACTTTACCGCGTGCCGCTTTCTTTCCATTGACCAGAAGCTCCACTTCTGCTGCCCTTGCAAAAACTTCAACTTCTGCTTTTTCTCCGGCACATCCTCGCCAGGACCAGCTCTCCAGGTTCTTGGTTAAAGCCCATCCGGTCAGCTGAAGAT
>CAVFJK010000193.1:4114-5074 GCA_963622815.1 Ruminococcus bicirculans (ex Wegman et al. 2014) | reverse complement strand
GGTTTCACAGCGATAAACGGACCTGTCTCCTGTTCAAAAGCAACTCTTGTATAAGCGGCCTCCGCACGTGGTTTTCCAAGAAGGTCGATTCTTCCGTTGTTTCCGGTCATTCTTGTATGCGGCATCTTACCTTTGTAGTCTTCGTATTCAGCTGCCCCGTCTCCGGTCTCTCCGATATATTCCCATCCTGACCAGACAAAGTCTCCCAGGATTCGTTTATTCTTCTTTGCAATTTCCCAGAAGCTGTACGCATCCTTACAGAAAGTCTCTGTACCGAGGATCAGACGCTGCGGATATTTTCTCAGATCGTGCTTATAGCGGAAAAGTCCGTAGTTGTAACCTGCAATATCCATGTTTGCAAAAGCATCTTTTGTTTTCCAGTCGCATGGCGGAAGGGTCGCACCGATCTTCATGAAATAGTCTCCGACCAGGCATGCAAGCGTATTATAAAATTCACTTCCTACCGGCTTCTTCTTTTCTTTTTCCGGTTTCTTTGCTTCCTGCTTTGCGGCCTCTGCGCTCTTTTCTGCTTTATCGTCACTGTAAACGCCCATTCCCATGGAACTTAAGAAGTTAAAGAAAATATTGATTCCGCAGGTCACCGGTCTGTATGGGTCCAGTTTATGAAGATAAGAAGTCATTCTGCCGGTAAGCTCGATTCCTTTTTTCTGTGCGGTCTCTGCCACTTCATTTCCGGTGGAATACATAATCACACATGGATGGTTGTAATCTTTTTCTACCATATCTTTAAGATCCTGCTGCCACCAGTCTTTCAGATATCCCGCATAGTCATATTTTGTCTTATGGATATACCAGACATCTACGTATTCGTCCATCATCAACATTCCCAGACGGTCACAGGCATCCAGCATATCTTTTGAACACGGATAATGAGAAGAACGGATTGCATTATAGCCATTTTCTTTGAGAATACGAACTCTTCGTTCCTCTGCCTCCGGA
>CAVFJK010000193.1:0-4104 GCA_963622815.1 Ruminococcus bicirculans (ex Wegman et al. 2014) | reverse complement strand
GGATAGGTGCAGGCCCCCAGTACACCGTTGTCATGATGCACACAGGCTCCTCTGAGAATTTCTCTCTTACCGTTGATCGTAAGACCATTTTCCGGATTCCATTCAAGAAGACGGATTCCAAATGTTTCCTCTACGACATCTTCTCCAAACGTCGCACGCAGAGTGTAAAGGTTCGGATGATCGCAGTCCCAGAGTTTTGCATTCGGGATCTCCATACGGAAAACCGACGGGTGTCCTGTATTTTCGACTTCCTGTGTAAGAATATTCTGATCTTTGTCCAAAATATCAACTTTCACCATTCCCGGACAGGAAGTCTTGATCTCTACTTCGATCACTGCCGGAGCATAGCTTACCGTATGGATCTTGATTCCATTGACCGGAATGTACTTTTTGTCGCCTGTCCAGAGGTATACCGGGCGGTAGATACCGGTTCCGGAATACCAGCGGCTGTTTGGCTGATCGGAATTTCGTGCAATTACACGGATCTCATTCTGTGCTTCGTATTTCAAAAGTCCCTCTGTATCTACATAGAAGTTTGTATATCCATATGGTCTGTATGCCGCTTTTGCACCATTAATGTAGACTTCCGCATTGTGATAAACACTCTCAAACTCGATGAGAACTTTCTTGCCGCTGTACTCTGATGGTACAAAAACATGTTTCGTATATTCATAATCGCCACCCAGATACCAGCCTGAGTTTCCCTCGCTGACGCTTTCTTCGGTGCGTGGTTCGCTCCGCATGGCATCATGCGGGAGTGTCACGGAATATGGCTCTTCTTCTCTGGTAAGGCATCTGCATGTCCAGTTTCTGTTAAAATCAATCTTCTTCATCTCAAATCTTCACCCTTCTTGTTTCTCCTCTGACCAGAGAAAGTTTTTCTTCGCCGAGTTCCAGAATTCCACCGTCTGCATCCGCAGTCACTTCCAGATATTCTCCGTCCCAGACCAAATGAACCGTTCCATTGCTGCCTACCGGAAGTGTGCAGTCCAGATCTGTAAAGTACTGCATCTGAGGTTTTAATACATAAGTAACCTCATCTTTATTTACAAGATCCAGACCGGCAAAGTATTTTGCCAGGAAATAGATCGGGCTTGCCGCCCATGCATGGCAAAGACTCTTACCAAAGTGGTCGCCGTACATATCATACTGCTCTTCCTTCGGCACGAACGGGTCATATTCTTCCCAGAATGTAACTGCTCCGAGTTCCAGCATGCCACCCCAGTAAGAACGGATCTTATCCAGAACTTCTGTCAGTTTTCCCATCTGGCACAGCACATCCAGCTCAAAGAAATTGAAGTATGGCGTTGTGATCGCCGGAATCTCATCATTTTCGAGTACGTTTACAAGAATTTTTTCCTGCTTATCCTTGTCTGCAATAGAGAATAAAACAGCAAAAATATTCGCATGTCTTGTCACATTGCGTTTGCCGGAAGTGAAGGAATCAATGTACGCACCTTTTTCCTCATCCCAGAAAAATTTCTCAATGGCAGCAGTCAGTTTTTCATATTTCTGTCTGTAAGCACTTCCATCCTTACCAAGCTGCTCACTGATTTTTTCCATCACACGGAAGCACGCTGCATAAAGCATCTGTTCTGCACAGAGCGGGCCGTCTTTATCCATATCTGCCCAGTCGATATAGATCCAGTCTTTTTCTTTTCCGATCAGGAAGCCATGTTCATCACGTCTGCCATTGCAGAATTCCATAAGAGACACCATCTTTGGATAAACAAGTTCCAGGAAGTCTCTGTCACCGTATCCTTCATTGTGATAGTCCACACCCAGAAGCCACAGCAGAGAGTAATCTACGATTGTGTTGATATGTTTTGTCATCGGATCATTTCCGCGGAGTGCCAGAATCGTTCTCTGGTCAATATCCGCATCCGCCATCAGATAACGGTTTACAAAAAAGCTCTGGTAAGCATCACCGGACCAGATCCATTTGTCACGTTTTGCTCCGTCGATAAAGAAGATACCGCTGCAGAGAAGGAAGGTATGCTGTGCTACAGACCAGATCTGATTTAAACGATCTTCTCCACAATGAAAAGCTGCTTTTACCGGGATATCCACATACTGATGATTTGCTTTCAGTGTGATCTCTCCCGGTTTGCAGTCCGGAATATATGCAAAATGTACTGCACAACATGGACATTTGCCGGTTTCTTTATCTGGCTGCCAGCTATAGTAGCAGTTTACAGGATCAATTGCTTCTTCTCTGGACTCTCCACAGCAGATCAGTACCGGCTGGTATCCGTTTTTAAATTCTGCTTCCAGAACTGCATTCAGCTCTGTTTCAAACTCATAGAGGGTGCCACCATTATATTCTGTTACACTGACCGGTTCATAAACTTTTTCGCTGTATTCCCATACCGTCGGATTCTGTTCCGGTCTGGTGAAATATTTGCTCTTTCCTGCCGGCAGTGGATCCTTTTCATAATCCTCTGCCATCCAGCCCTTATCTGAGCAGATCACATCACCTTCTACATAAATGCACGGAAAAGCTTCGATACAGCCTGCATGAACTGCAATGGTAACTTCTCCCGGTCCGCAGGTAATCTTTTTGCCGAATGGATATTTCTTTTCTCCTGCCAGCACATGTCCGATTGCATTGGAATATACGGTAAAAGAAGTTTCTTCTTCCAGATGATAAGTGCGGCGAAAAGCGACACGGTTGCGGAAGCCTTCGCTTTTCCAGAAAGCCGGCCAGCCAAATCCTCTCTCCACACGGCTGAAGTTCTGTTTCATTCCATGATATAATTCAAAATCCCCCGGATACCAGATCCAATAACTTTTGCTCATTCCAATTCCTCCAAAAATTTTATGTTTTTATTCATTTCCGGTATGCCCGGATCTTCTGGTCTTAATCTTATATTTTCTACTATAAACTATACGGGTTCTTTCTATATAAAGTCAAACACAGTTGGCGGTCAAAAAGCACCCGTTCACGATATCTGAAAAAGCAGCAAAAAAACAGCTGAGATTCTACTCCCAGCTGTTCTATTCATGTCTCAAATATTTCGGATATTCAGTTAATCCCAGCCACCATATTCTTTTATGGTCGCTTCCACTCTTCGCTTCACTTCTGCCGCGATTTCTGTAGTCTTCATATCTTTATATTCTTCGTAATACATCGGTTTCAGGAAATGTACCTGCACTGTCAACGGCTCTATGGAACCTGTATCAAACGCCTTATACGTATCGATCAGTGCGACCGGCACGATCGGGCATCTGGCCTTTGTGGCAGCTTTGAAACTGCCGCCTTTGAATTCCAGCGGATGATTTCCATTCTTGCTTCGGGTTCCCTCCGCAAAGATCAGATAGTTTCGTCCTGCCTTAACTTCTTTTGTCACATTAAGAATGACCTGCATAGACTGGCGGATATCCTCTCTGTCCATAATATAAGCCTTCATACAGGCAAAAACCTTTCTCAGAACCGGAACATTCCCTACTTCTTTCTTCGCCACTACAGAAAAAGGTGTCGGGCAGGCATCCAGGATTGCCAGTACATCGTACAAGCCCTGATGATTCGGGTAAAACATAAATCCATTTTCGTTCGGTATATTTTCCACACCGTATGACTGAACCGCAATGTTTCCGCCTTTATTGGCACGATGATCTATTTTCTTCAGAAGAGCATATCTCTCTCCTTCTGTATAATTATCAACGTTTTTCGCATATCGATTCAGCATAAACCATCCCCATGGCACAAAAAAGAGGTTCTTCAGCACCATCATAATGATTCTTTTCATTCTGCTGTCACCATCCCTTCAAGGATTCTATATCGCTGTTCACTTAGTTATTTCAGTTTTGCAGCCAGTTTTTCCTCATATCCAGGATTCTTCTTAATGAACTTATCATAAGCAACTGTATAATCTTTATATGCCTGTGTATTCATAAAATCAGCATATTTTGTCGCAGCCTGCTTACTCAGATCATCTGTGATCTCAGACGGTGTCATTACATAGTACTTACCATCGTCTTTCTTCTGTACCATATAAGTGCTGATGCACGGATAGCTCTGTCCGCTCTTCAACGTCAGTTCATAAGTAATATACATATATGTATAATTACCATCCTGATAAATCTTATCACACTGTGTAATGG
>CAVFJK010000192.1:0-4858 GCA_963622815.1 Ruminococcus bicirculans (ex Wegman et al. 2014) | reverse complement strand
CATCCTACAGTCAGAAAATCAGAAGGAACAGCCAACATCACTAGACAGGTTTACCAGCATAGATTTATATGGTGCGTCTGTACACAAAAAAGGAGAAGAGGATGAGAACTGCAGCAGTTTTCATCTTGAGAATGAAAGTGGTGTCGGGGATATCACTCTGTATCATGTATTTCCTGGAATCGAGCTGGTCTATAATGACATGCATATGGCGTACTGCAATAAGAATCAGGAGCCAGCTTCTGGTGTAATGGAGATCAACTACTGTAAAGAAGGACGGTCCGAGTGTCTGTTTGGAGAGCATCAGTACTGTTACATGTCTGCCGGAGACCTGTCGTTCTGTTTTTTGCAGGATCAGGCACATCAGTCGGAATTCCCGACGGCACATTATCATGGGATTACAGTCACGGTTGATTTTTCAAGAATCACGGATGAGATGCGGAACATTCTGGAACTTTTATCGGTCGATCTGGAACGGATCAGGAAACTGTCCAGAATGCAGGATTTTACGATCATCCGGGCGAATCAGACAGTGGAGCATATTTTTTCAGAGCTGTATCGAGTTCCTGAAAAGATCCGCTATGGATATATCCGTGTGAAAGTAGTGGAGATCCTGCTTGTGCTGACGGGGCTGAATCCGATGGAGGATAAGTCGCGGCATGCCCGTTTTTCCGGTACACAGATTGAAGTGATCAAGAAGATTCATGCATTTCTCGTGGAGCATTTTAATGAACATTATACGCTCGAAGAGCTTGCAGAAAGGTTCGAGATCTCGCCGACTGTCATGAAGAAGTGCTTTAAGGGTGTGTATGGAGACTCCATTTATTCCTACATGAAACTGTACAGACTACAGGTGGCGGAGAGACTTCTTAAAGAAAGTCAGCTCACAGTCGGAGAGATAGCTACACAGGTTGGTTACCTTAATCCAAACAAATTCACCTCGGCTTTTTGCTCGGAATATGGCATGCCGCCGACAGCCTATCGAAAAGGAGATTAATCAAGAAGTCCGAATGGATAGAAAAAAGCCTGTTCGGTAATTGTAATTTCACTCTTTATCCTTTAGAATGCGTGTTGTGGTTAGGAAATACTAACTGCAACACTTTTTATTTTAGGAGGATTTATGATGAAACGGAAAAAATTTCTCAGTACATTATTTGCTTCTGCCCTTGTAGTTTCTATGCTGGCAGGATATGGAAATGTAACAGCTTTTGCATCCGATGATGCCACAGCGACAGAGGCGGCAGAAAGCAATGCAGCGACAACAGACGAGACTGCCGACAACGAAGCAGATGCCGAGCAGCTCATGAAAGATCTGACCGGAACCTATCAGGAACTGTGGCCGGTAATCCTTGATGATCAGTATAAACAGCTTTGGCTTGACGACTGTAAGGAACTGGTTGGAGAGGACAATGCAGAAGCTGCATATGAAAAACTGGCTTCCATGGTTTCCGGTAAGGTTTACGGAGAAGAAGCAGTAAAAGAATATGCAGACGGTAACGGCGTGTATGACTGTGAGTTCACACAGGATGTAGATACTCTGGAATTTGACGGCGATACTTCCACGATCAAAGGTTATGATGCAGACAAGAAAGAACTGTTTTCCCACACCTATCATTATGTAGAAATGGAAGAGGTTCGTGGCCTATATGAATTTGAGAGCGATGATGCGGATTCAGGAGAATTTACATATTTCTGTATCGCACCGGATACCAATGATACAACCTACCATATTGAATTACGTTACGGCAGTGACCTGGATGCACTGGGAAAATATGATGAAGGTGATTATGCTTACTGGCTTGGCTCCGGTATTTCCACAGATTATGACCAGAAAATGATTGAGAACTGTATCCAGCTTTTCTGCACAGAGAATCTGTCTGCGCAGTAAAAATAGTTATATACAAAAAAATCCGGCAGGAATCGGAACAATATCTGATTCCTGCCGATTATGACGATAGGGAGGATATTTTTTATGAAAAAAAATTCTGAAATATCCAGAATGTTCCCGTATGCAGGAAATCGTCACTGGCTTACCGTTCTTGGTATGATTCTTGCGGGTCTCAGTACGGTATTGTCCATGATTCCGTTTGTCTGTATCTGGTTTGTTGTCCGCGACATGCTGAATGCGCTGACAGCAGGAGATATCCGAATGACTTCTAACAGTACTGCATATGCATGGTGTGCAGCAGGATTTTCCATTCTGAGCATTCTGTTATATTTTATTGCGCTCTGCTGTTCCCATCTGGCAGCATTCCGTACAGCGACAAATATGAAAAAAGCAGCCATGCATCATATTGTAAAACTGCCGCTTGGCTATTTCAGTCAGAATGCGAGCGGACGCTTGAGAAAAGTGATTGATGACAATGCAGGACTGACTGAAAACTTTCTGGCACATCAGCTTCCGGACCTGACCGGGGCAGTTGTCATGCCGATCGCAGTGATCGTGCTGATCTTTGTGTTTGACTGGAGACTTGGAATCTGCTGTCTGGTCCCGCTTGCGATTAGCGTATTTTTCCTGAAACAGATGATGGGCGGCGACAACGCCAACTTTATGGAAGGCTATATGACAGCACTGGAAACGATGAACAAGGAAGCTGTTGAGTATATCCGTGGAATCCCGGTTGTAAAAGTTTTCCAGCAGACCGTTTATTCTTTCAAAAACTTCCACGCAGCAATTGAGGAGTATGAAAAATATGCTTCCGGTCGCACTTCTTGCCTGCGTACTGAATGCACTGCTTGCCCCGCTTCTTGGAAATGGAGAACAGGGAGCGAATGTTCTTCTGTATACGGTGATCGGAATCGTGATCCTGGCAGTGATTTTTTTGATGCACTATAAACAGTATACCATTACCTATATGGGAACCTACGAAGAAAGTGAACGCCGCAGGATCACACTGGCAGAAAAATTAAGAACCATGCCTCTGCGGTTCTTTCAGGAACATGATCTTTCAGATCTGACAAACACGATCATGGGGGACTGCTCCGGATTTGAGCATGCGTTTTCCCATACAGTTCCTCAGTTCTGGGGATCTATCATATCAACTGCAATCGTATGCATCGCGCTTTTGATCTATGACTGGAGAATGGGCTTGGCTCTGCTCTGGGTAGCTCCGGCAGCATTTGCAATCGTCCTGCTGTCACGGAAATTACAGGGCAAAATGGGACAGAAGCATATTGATGCAAAACTGGCCCTGGCAGACGGAATCCAGGAATGCTTGGAAACCGTACAGGATATCAAAGCCTGCAATCTGGAAGAAGGCTATCTTAAGAAACTGGACGAAAAAATGGACTGTGCGGAGAAAGCACAGATTTCTTCAGAGATGGTGAGTGCGAGCCTGATCACGACAGGACAGATGTTTCTGCGTCTGGGACTTGCAACCGTTATTGTGGTTGGAAATCAGCTGATGCTGAATGGACAGACAACGTTGTTTTCCTATATCCTTTTCCTGATCGCAGCATCCAGACTGTATGATCCGCTTTCTGGTGCGATGGCAAATATGGCAGAATTGTTTGCAGTAGATCTGCAGGTGAACCGACTGAAAACCATCCAGAATTATAAGGCAGAAGAGAAGCAGAAAGAGTACAGTACGAATGGATATGACGTTACATTTGAACATGTAAGTTTCTCTTATGAGCCGGGAAAACCGGTCCTTCGTGATGTTTCCTTTACTGCAAAACAGGGCCAGGTAACCGCTCTTGTCGGACCATCCGGCGGCGGTAAGAGTACCGTGGCAAATCTGGCGGCTGGTTTTTATGATGTGGATGGCGGAAAGATCACTTTGGGTGGAACAGATATCGCACCAATCGATTCTGTTGCGATGATGAAAGATTTTTCTGTGGTATTCCAGAATGTGGTACTGTTCAATAATACGGTCATGGAAAATATCCGTGTGGGACGAAAAAATGCTACGGATGAAGAAGTGGTCGCTGTTGCAAAAGCTGCCCGCTGCCATGATTTTATCATGAAATTACCGCAGGGTTATCAGACCGTGATTGGTGAAAATGGTTCAACCCTTTCCGGCGGCGAATGCCAGCGTCTTTCCATTGCCCGTGCACTCCTTAAAGATGCACCGGTGATCCTTCTGGATGAAGCGACAGCATCCCTTGATGTGGACAATGAAACCGAGATTCAGGCGGCAATTTCCAAACTGATCAAAGGAAAGACCGTCCTCGTGATCGCCCACAGAATGCGTACCGTCGAAAACTCAGACCAGATCATCGTCCTCGACGGCGGAGTCGTAGCCGAGAGCGGAAATCACGATGAACTGATGAAGAAAAACGGCTTATACGCAAGACTTGTGAAACTCCAGACAGAGTCTGCACAGTGGAAACTTGCGGCGAAGTAATTGTAAACGGACAGCAAAACATAAAATTGGCCTTGATGGATTGGGAAAATCCAGCCCTTCGAGGTCTTTTTGCGTTATAACAAATAAAAATATACGGTAGAACATTTCTTTATGATATTATATAAGAAGAAATTCAGTAAATTGGGATTTATAAGGAGAAAATAAAATGACAGAATGGGAAAGATTACAAAACGGCCTGCTTTATAATGATTTTGATGAAGACTTATTTCAGCGCAGAGTCGCTGCAAAGAAGTTGTTTAAAGCGTATAACAAGACCGATGATGATGAAATTGAATTGCGTAATGAAATTTTGCAGCAGTTATTTAAGAGTATTGGCAAAAACGTTTGGATAGAGCCAGACTTCAAATGTGAGTTTGGAAAAAATATTACTATTGAAGATGATGTATATATTAATTTCGGCTGTATCATTCTTGACTGCGCCGAAGTAACGATCGGTTCTCATACTTTGCTCGGACCGAATGTTGGGCTCTATGCAGCGAATCATTCTACTGATG
>CAVFJK010000191.1:6479-9714 GCA_963622815.1 Ruminococcus bicirculans (ex Wegman et al. 2014) | reverse complement strand
GTTGGCAGAAGTAAGGGAGTAGAGCGTCCGCCTCTGGCACCACTGATTCCGACTGCAAAGGGAGTTTCCCTTCTGATCGACTGTGGTGCAAACGTAGATGCAAGACCATCTCATCTGGTACAGTTTGCAAAGATGGGATCCATCTATATGGAGCATGTAGTCGGCATCAAGAATCCGCGTGTTGCCATCGTAAATAATGGTGCAGAAGAAGAAAAAGGAAATGCACTGGTAAAAGAAACATTTCCGCTTCTTAAAGAAATCGAAGGAATCAATTTCATCGGAAGTATCGAGGCAAGAGATATTCCGGCAGGATATGCTGATGTCATTGTCTGCGAGGCTTTTGTCGGAAATGTCATTCTTAAACTTTATGAGGGTGTCAGCTCTGAACTGATCCATAAAATAAAAGATGGTATGATGAGTACCTTAAAGAGTAAGATCGGTGCACTCCTCGTGAAACCGGCCCTGAAGAAAACTCTGAAATCTTTTGATGCCACAGAATATGGTGGAGCACCTCTTCTGGGACTGAAAGGACTTGTTGTTAAGACACATGGAAGCGCAAAAGCGATTGAGATCAAACACGCGATCTTCCAGTGTGTACAGTTTAAACAGCAGAGAATCAACGAAAAAATAGCAGAACGAATCCAGCCGGCGCAAGTCCCTGCTCCGGATAAGGAATAACAGAAAAGAAGGCAAATAAAATGGAACAATTGGAACAGATTATCGGATATACATTTCAAAATAAAAAACTGCTGAAACAGGCACTGACACACAGCTCCTATGCAAATGAAAAGAAACTTGGAAAGCTCGGCTGTAATGAACGCCTGGAATTTCTCGGCGATGCAGTCCTTGAGCTGATCAGCAGTGATTTCCTTTATGCAAAATTCCCGCAGATTCCGGAAGGCGAGCTGACTAAGAAGCGTGCCAGTCTCGTGTGTGAGCCAAGCCTTGCCTACTGTGCAAGACAGTTTGGACTTCCGCAGTATCTTCTTCTTGGAAAAGGTGAAAATATGACCGGCGGACGTAACCGCGATTCTATCGTTTCCGATGCAACAGAAGCGCTTCTCGGAGCTATCTATCTGGATGGCGGTTTTGAACCTGCAAAAGATTTTGTTCTGAAATTTATCTTAAATGATATTGAACATAAACAGCTGTTTTACGACAGTAAGACGATCCTGCAGGAAATGGTACAGGAAAAAGGCATTCAGCCGGTTGAATATATACTGACCGGAGAGAGCGGACCGGATCACGATAAGCAGTTTACGGTAAGCGTGCAGGTAAATGGACAGGTTGTCGGCAGCGGAACCGGACATACAAAAAAAGCCGCAGAACAGGCCGCAGCATATCAGGCAATTCAGGAAAAGAAGTTCTGATTTTATGCGTGATACATCAGTAAAAGAAAAACTGGCAGGTGAACTATGTATTTAAAGAATATTGAAGTATATGGCTTCAAATCCTTTGCACAGAAAATCAATTTTGAATTTCATAATGGAATTACCGGTATCGTCGGACCGAACGGAAGTGGAAAAAGTAATGTCGGTGATGCTGTCCGCTGGGTGCTTGGAGAACAGAGTGCAAAGCAGCTGCGAGGCGGTAACATGCAGGACGTTATTTTTTCCGGAACGGAGAACAGAAAGCCGTTAAGTTTTGCTTCTGTATCGATCACTCTTGATAACAGCGACCATAAACTTCCTGTGGATTATAACGAAGTAACCGTAACGCGTCGTCTTTACCGCTCCGGAGAGAGTGAGTATCTGATCAATGGCAGTGGCTGCCGTCTGAAAGATATTCAGGAAATGTTTTATGATACCGGTATCGGTAAAGAAGGATATTCTATCATTGGACAGGGACAGATCGATAAGATCTTAAGTGGTAAGCCGGAAGAACGCCGTGAGCTTTTTGATGAAGCCGCCGGTATCGTTAAATTTAAACGCCGAAAAGCTACTACCCTGAAAAAACTGGATGAAGAGCGTCAGAATCTGGTTCGTGTGACCGATATTTTAAGTGAGCTGACAAAACAGCTGGGCCCATTGGAGAAACAGTCCGAAACGGCACGTATCTATCTCTCAAAACGAGATGAGCTGAAAGAACTGGATGTCAATCTTTTCCTTCTGGAACATCAGAAAAGCGGAGAGCTTCTTAAGGAACTTGAAGAAAAGATCGATCATGCGCAGAAAGAACTGAATGAAGCGCAGGAAGCTTATGACAGGACAAAAGTTGAATATGACCGTCTGGAGCAGGAGCTTGAGGAACTGAACCATAAGCTGGACACTTTGAAAGAAGAACAGCAGCAGAATGCACTTTTAAAACAGCAGTATGAAGGTCAGGTACAGGTGCTGGAAGAACAGATTTCTTCCGGACGTCAGAGCAGCGAACATTATAAGAATCGTCTGTCAGCTTTAAAAGAAGATCTGGATCGCCGAAATCAGGAAAAAGAGAAACTGACCGAAGATAAACTGGAATTACAGAGCAGACTGAAAGAGATCAAAAGCAGACTTGCGAAAGAAACAGAGACCCTGGGAAACATCGTTTCCAATGTAGAAGAATGCACACAGGCGGTGGAAGACGGTAAAAATGAGATCATCGAGATCCTGAACAGCCGTGCTACAACAAAGGGAAAAGTGCAGCGTTTTGATGCGATGCTGGAACAGCTGAATATCCGTAAAGCTGAGATCAGTCAGCGTATTCTCCGCCTCAAAAGCGAAGAGGAGGTACTGGAAAAAGACCGTACCAACGCACAGAAACAGTATGATGCAGTAACAGCTGTGATCAATTCAACGAATGAAGAATGTGTACGTCTGGATGGTGAAGTCCAGAAACTGCAGGAAGAACTGAAAAAGCAGAATTCCCAGATGGAGATCGGCCAGACGGCTTATCATCGTGAGGCATCCCGTCTGGAATCTTTAAAAAATATTACAGAACGCTATGACGGCTATGGAAACAGCATCCGCCGTGTTATGGAGCAGAAGAACCGGGAGCCTGGTATTAAAGGTGTTGTGGCAGACATCATTCATGTACAGAAGGATTACGAAGTTGCCATCGAGACAGCTCTTGGCGGAAGTATCCAGAACATTGTTACGGATAATGAGCAGACGGCAAAACGTATGATCGGTTTTCTGAAGAAAAACCGTTTTGGCCGTGCAACTTTTCTTCCACTCTCAAACATCAGTGGAAGAGGCGGTCTGAACCAGCGGGACGTCTTAAATGAACCGGGAGTTGTCGGAACTGCGAATACGCT
>CAVFJK010000191.1:0-6469 GCA_963622815.1 Ruminococcus bicirculans (ex Wegman et al. 2014) | reverse complement strand
ACAGTGAACTGGTCATGTATCTTCTGGGCCGTGTTCTCGTTGTCGATAATATCGATCATGCGATCGCGATTGGAAAAAAATATCGTCACAGTCTTCGTATGGTTACGATCGAGGGTGAATCTTTAAGCCCGGGCGGTTCCATGACCGGTGGTGCATTTAAGAATAACAGTAATCTTCTTGGACGTCGCCGTGAGATCGAAGAGCTGGAACGAAGCGTTGGAATTCTGAAAAAAGAACTCGAAGAGACGCAGAGATCAATTGGAGAAAACCGCAGTAAACGAAATGTTCTTCGTGATACGATCGCAGATTTTCAGCAGAAACTGCGTCAGCAGTATGTAGAACAGAATACTGCAAAGATGAATCTTTCCCAGCTTGAAGAAAAAGAAGAGGAGATTCAGCACAGCTACCGTCAGATCGAACGGGAGCAGGAAGAACTCAGACATCAGGCAGGAGAGATCCGTCAGGATCACAGCAGCATTGCCCAGGAACTTGAAGAATCTCAGAAAGATGAGAAAGAATTGGAAACATTCATTGAGACAAAACAGAAAGAGCTCGAAGAATGGAAAGCAGAAGAAACTGAAAAGACACATGAACTGGAACAGATCCGACTGGAAGAGTCTTCTCTGGAACAGCAGAATCAGTTCCTTCAGGAAAACCTGAGCCGTCTGCATGCAGAAATAGATGCTTTCGAGAAAGAGTCACAGGAGATTACAGAAAATCTTGCCCGAAGCACAGAAGAAATACATAAAAAAGAAGAAGGCATTCAGGAACTGAAAAATGCAGCTGAGGAATGCTTCTCAAAAGAGGAGCAGTTTAACAGCCAGCGGATTCAGTGGCAGGAAGAAAAAGAAAAACGAAGTGCCAGCCACAAGTCATTCTTTGAAAAGAGAGATCATCTCTCTGAAAAGACTTCTCTTCTTGATAAAGAATGTTTCCGTCTGCGCAGTCAGGCAGAAAAGATTGAAGAGCAGCGGGAATCTCAGATTTCCTATATGTGGGAAGAATATGAGATCACACCGAACAATGCGCTTCAGTATCGAAAAGAAGAACTCAATGACCGACAGGCAATCAAAAAAGATGTTTTTCGCATCAAAGATGAGATTCGTAAACTTGGTTCCGTCAATGTAAATGCGATTGAAGATTATAAAAATCTTCTCGAGCGTCATACATTCCTTTCCGGACAATATGAAGATATTGTCAAGGCAGAAGAGACTCTGGAGGGAATCATTCTCGAACTGGATGAGGGAATGCGTAAACAGTTTACTGAAAAATTCCGGGACATCCAGAGAGAATTTGATAAGGCATTTAAAGAACTGTTCGGCGGAGGAAAAGGTACCCTTGAACTTGCGGAAGAGGAAGATATCCTTGAGGCGGGAATCCGGATCATTTCCCAGCCGCCTGGAAAGAAACTGCAGAATATGATGCAGCTCTCCGGTGGAGAAAAGGCACTGACGGCAATTGCACTGCTTTTTGCGATTCAGAACCTTAAACCATCGCCATTCTGTCTCCTGGATGAGATTGAGGCAGCACTTGATGATTCAAACGTCGGACGTTTTGCATCGTATCTCCAGAAGTTGACGAAAAATACACAGTTTATTATAATAACGCATAGACGTGGCACAATGAATGCTGCAGACCGTTTATATGGTATTACCATGCAGGAAAAGGGTGTTTCCACTCTGGTATCTGTCGATCTGGTAGAGAACCAGTTAAGCAAATAAATTACTGTGAATGAAATAAAAATGAACAGTGATGTAAATAACGAGGAGGACAGAGTATGTCAGAAGAAAAGAAAGGCTTTTTTAAACGATTAGTCAGTGGTTTGACTAAGACAAGAGATAATATCGTAGCTGGATTTGATTCTATTTTCAGTGGCTACTCCAGTATTGATGAAGATTTTTATGAAGAACTGGAAGAAATTCTGATCATGGGTGATATCGGCATTAATGCGACATCCGCGATCATTGAACATCTGAAAGAACAGGTTTCAGAAAAACATATCAAAAATCCTATGGAATGCAAACAGCTCCTGATCAACAGCATTAAAGAACAGATGCGTGTAGACAGTACGGAATACGAGTTTGAAAACCGTAAATCCGTTATCCTTGTGATTGGAGTAAACGGCGTAGGAAAAACAACTTCCGTCGGTAAGCTTGCCGGTAAATTAAAAGACCAGGGTAAGAAAGTCATTCTTGCAGCAGCAGATACTTTCCGTGCAGCAGCAGGAGAACAGCTCACAGAATGGGCGAACCGTGCAGGAGTTGATCTGATCGGCGGTCAGGCAGGTGCGGACCCGGCTTCCATCGTGTATGATGCGGTTGCAGCAGCAAAAGCAAGAAACGCGGATGTACTGATTTGTGATACAGCGGGGCGACTGCACAATAAAAAGAATCTTATGGAAGAGCTTCGCAAAATTTACCGTATTCTCGAAAGAGAATATCCGGAAGCTTATCTTGAGACACTGGTCGTTCTGGATGGTACGACCGGACAGAACGCACTGGCACAGGCCAAACAGTTTGCCGAAGTTGCAAACGTAAATGGTATTATCCTTACAAAACTGGATGGAACCGCAAAAGGTGGAATCGCCGTTGCAATCCAGTCTGAACTGGATATTCCGGTAAAATATATCGGTGTCGGTGAAACTATTGACGATCTGCAGAAATTTGATGCCGATGCCTTTGTAAACGCACTGTTTGACATCGACGAAAAAGACTTGCATACAGAAGAGTAAAACAGGAGGAACATAAAATGCTCACATTAGAAAGCTTTGAACAGGCAGCAGAAATCGTAAAACAGGTAACCCAGGAAACAAAACTGATCAAGAGCAGTTATTTTTCAGATCTTACAGGAAACAAGGTATATCTGAAACCGGAGAATATGCAGCGTACAGGCGCATATAAAGTACGTGGTGCTTATTATAAGATCAGTACTCTTACAGAAGAAGAACGTGCAAAAGGTCTGATCGCCGCATCAGCCGGAAACCATGCGCAGGGTGTTGCTTATGCAGCTCATAAATTTGGGGCAAAAGCAGTGATCGTTATGCCGACAACAACCCCTCTGATCAAAGTAGAACGTACCAAGAGCTACGGCGCTGAGGTCATCCTGAAAGGGGATGTCTACGATGAAGCATGTGCATATGCACTGGAACTTGCCGAAAAAGAAGGATACACATTCATTCATCCATTTGATGATCCGGCAGTTGCAACAGGACAGGGTACGATCGCAATGGAGATCGTTCAGGAACTTCCGCTTGTAGATTACATTCTTGTTCCGATCGGAGGAGGCGGACTTGCAACAGGTGTATCCACACTTGCAAAACTTCTGAATCCTCATATCAAAGTCATTGGTGTAGAGCCGTCCGGTGCCGCATGTATGAAGGCTTCTCTTGAAAAAGGTGAAGTTGTCACTTTGCCACATGTAAATACAATTGCAGACGGTACTGCTGTACAGACTCCGGGTGAGCATATCTTCCCGTACCTTCAGGAAAATCTTGACGATGTCATCACGATCGATGATGATGAACTGATTGTTGCTTTCCTTGATATGGTAGAAAACCACAAGATGATCGTAGAGAACTCCGGTCTTCTTACTGTAGCAGCACTCCGCCATCTGAACTTTACCGGAAAGAAAGTCGTATCTATCTTGAGCGGTGGTAATATGGACGTAATCACAATGTCCTCCGTTGTACAGCACGGACTGATTCAGAGAGACCGTATCTTTACCGTTTCTGTTCTGATTCCGGATAAGCCGGGCGAACTTGTTCGTGTAGCTTCTATCATTGCTGAAAATCAGGGTAATGTTATTAAACTGGATCATAACCAGTTCGTAAGCACAAACCGTTATGCAGCAGTAGAACTTAAAGTCACACTGGAAGCATATGGAACCGATCACAAGAATAAGATCGTAAAAGCTCTGGAAGAAGCCGGATGCAGACCGAAGATCATCCGTGCAAATCTGTAATTCTGAGACTCTGAGATATCTGATTCTTACTTCAGACAGAAAGTGAGGAAGATGACTATGGCACCATTTACACTGGAAGATTATATAAAAGCATATAAAGCCGGAAAAAGAGATTATCAGGCAAGAATGATGACGGGACAGCTGCCTACACTGCAGGTCCTGGATGAGATCCTGCCGCCTAAGGGAACTTATTCTGAAGTTCCCCTTGGGCTTGTGCAGATACCGATTGATCAAATTGTCGGAACCAAGAGTGGTGGAAGAAGCAATGCATTTGCCGGAAACTTTATGCCGATCCTCAGAGAGAACACGGAATTTGCATATAAATGGGCATCTTTGAGCCAGAGTCATATTGATGAAGGAATCCGTGACCCGATCAAAGCCTATGAATATATGAATAAATTCTATGTAGAAGAAGGAAATAAACGAGTCAGTGTCCTGAAATATTTTGATGCTGTTTCTGTGCCGGGCTACGTGACCAGAATCCTGCCTCAGCGGACAGATCAGAAGGACAATCGGATCTACTATGAATTTGTGGATTTTTATGCCCTGAGCCAGATCAATTATATTTATTTTTCAAAAACAGGCAGCTTTGCCAGACTGCAGACAGCAGTAGGAAAGAAACCTCATGACACCTGGACAGATGATGACAAACTGAATTTCAGTTCCATATATTCCCGCTTTACAGCAGAATATGAGGCACTTGGCGGAAAGAAACTTTCGATTACGACAGGAGATGCTTTCCTTGCTTTTCTCACGATTTACGATTATGAAGATATCTGCCAGAAAACAGTCAATGAGCTGAAAGAACTGGTTGGCAAGAGCTGGGAAGAATTCAAGCTTCTGGAACATGATCAGGAAATTGATCTGAAGATGGCTCCGAGCAGTGAGAAAAAATCTCTTCTGGACCGTCTGCTTCCGGTAAGTACACCAAAATTGAAAATTGCCTTCCTGTATGCAAAGACGCCGGCTACTTCTGCATGGACTTATGCGCATGAGCTGGGACGTCTGCATCTGGAACAGACTTTCCCGGAAGAGGTTACTACGGAATGTTATGAAAACCTCACAAAGGAACTTGCCGAAAAAGCAATTGCCGATGCGATCCAGAAGGGATGCAATATTATCTTTACGACTACACCGGAATTTGTACAGGCCAGTGTACAGGCAGCCATTGCCCATCCGGAGGTAAAGATTCTGAACTGTTCGCTGAATACTTCTCACAGATATATCCGTACGTATTATGCACGAATGTATGAGGCAAAGTTCCTTATGGGAGCAATCGCCGGAGCTATGGCAGAAAACGGTCAGCTTGCCTATATTGCTGATTATCCGATCTTCGGAACGATCGCCAATATCAACGCCTTTGCATTAGGAGCGAAAATGGTCAATCCACGTGCACAGGTATACCTCGAGTGGTCTACATTGAAAGATGTTGACCTTGGCATTGCGATGGATAATGTGATCAAAAAAGGGGTAACGGTCGTATCCGGTCGGGATATGGTGATTCCGGAAGATGCGTCCCGCTATTTCGGACTTTATCATATTGAAAAAGAGGGACCTCGTAACCTTGCAATGCCATTGTGGCACTGGGGTAAATTTTATGAGCAGCTGATTCGGACGATCATGGATGGAACCTGGAAATACGATGATAATAAAGATGAAACAAAAGCCATCAACTACTGGTGGGGACTTTCTGCTGAAGTGATCGATGTTATTTATTCACAGAATCTGCCGATCGGCACGCAGAAACTGCTTACGATGTTGAAACGTGCAATCGCAAAGGGAGAATATCATCCGTTTTCGGGAATCCTTTATTCGCAGGACGGCATGATTCAGTCGGATCCGGAAAAAATCCTGTCTCCGGAAGAAATCATCACGATGGACTGGCTTGCAGACAATGTGATCGGTACAATACCAAAATCACGAGAGCTCAAGGATCAGGCAAAACCGGTCACCTTACAGTCCGGTGTGGAAATTCAGAAGGGATAATGCAGTTTTATGAAAATACTTGCCATAGCAGATGAAGAGTCAAAGTATCTGTGGGATTATTTTGAAAAAAGTAAACTGGAGGGGATCGATCTTATCATATCATGTGGGGATCTTGATCCCCGCTATCTTTCTTTCCTGGCGACGTTTACTTCAGCGCCTGTTTTATATGTTCATGGAAATCATGACGATAAATATGAAAGGATCCCACCGGAAGGATGCATCTGCATTGACGATAAAATATATGTTCATGAGGGAGTGCGTATTTTAGGACTGGGTGGCTCTATGCGGTATAAACCCGGAGCTCACCAGTATACCGAGTGGCAGATGCGTCACAGGGTATTTAAACTTCTTCCGAAACTTCTGTGGAGAAGAGGGTTTGATATCCTTGTTACACATGCGCCTGCCTATCAGCTGAATGATGCCAGAGATCTGCCACATCAGGGATTTAAAGTTTTTTTAAAGCTGATTGAAAAATATCATCCGAAATTCTTCCTTCATGGTCATGTCCATATGTCATATGGAA
>CAVFJK010000190.1:0-8314 GCA_963622815.1 Ruminococcus bicirculans (ex Wegman et al. 2014) | reverse complement strand
AATCATTTTTCTCAAAAATATTATTTCAAAGGAGTATCATATATGGAAATCGAACGAAAATATCTGATAGAAAAAGAACAGTTTCCGAAGAACCTCTCAGAGTATCCGTTCCACCGGATCGAGCAGGGATATCTCTGTACTTCTCCGGTCGTGCGCATCCGCAGACAGGACAACGACTATTATCTGACATATAAATCAAAAGGCCTCATGGCCAGGGAAGAATATAATCTTCCGCTGACGCAGGAGGCCTATGAGCATTTAAAGCCCAAAGCAGACGGGCTTGTGATTTCCAAGACACGTTATCTGATCCCGGAAAAAGACGGGCTCACGATCGAGCTGGATATTTTTCATGATGATTATGAAGGACTGCTGCTGGCAGAAGTAGAATTTGCTTCTGAAGAAGCTGCCAATTCTTATACACCACCGGCATGGTTCGGACGCGATGTGACATTCTCTTCTGAATATCATAACAGCACACTGAGCAAAGGTAAACAGTAACGTTAATTACAGTTACCTGCGTCTGCTTTATCTTCCGGCAGCTCTTTTTCTTTTTTAAACGGTGCATGCGCCATATCATCGTCCTCTGTCATCAGGAATTTCCGGATGGCAAAAAGGATGGCGATAGCAATAACTCCGATCAGAGTCTGTGTAGGTGCCATATGTTCCACGACCATCTGTCTTGCCGTTGCAAACATCAGGACTTCTACAACTGTCTGTGCCGAGTGGCGGCAAAGCATCTTGACAAACTCCACACCAACTACCAGTGACAGGGCATTGGCCAGAAACTGTGTAAAAAAGTCAATATCCATATTCATAATGGATGTCTCTGTAATCGCGTAGATCAGGCGGATACCGGCTAGTGCGATCACGATCAGGATCACGATAGACAGCACGATCTCTGTGTAACGGGCAACATTATAGATCCCCTCGTTGAAGTGCTTCCGGATCCGATGATTTACCTCCTTGTGCATAAATAAAAACCTCCCATAAAACGTTTCTCGATTACTGTTTTATCGTATCATGGGTTTCTATGCCATGTCATGTTCTTTCCTTTATACACGGCTCTTCTTACTGTTTCTTTTTGCGTACATGGATTTCCGGGACTGCCACTTCATCATAAGTGATTGACTCGTCTTCTCTTGTTTCGCCTTCGTCCTCTTTTTTATCTCCTATGTGAATTTCCGGAACTGCCAGATTTTCCGTATCAACTCTATATTTTTTTACCTTTTCTTTTCTTTCTTTAATCTTTTTACCAAATCCAAACATGGTTCCCCTCCCAATTTCAGTTACAGAAAATTAATAAAGAATGTGATCGTAAGGCTGTTGATAAAGTCCGCAAACAAACTTCCTACCAGCGGTATCAGAAGATATGCTTTGACGGATGGTTCATATTTATCACAGATCGCCTGCATATTTGCCATGGCATTTGGAGTGGCTCCCATACCAAATCCACAGGTTCCGGCTGACAGAACCGCTGCATCGTAGTCGCGTCCCATGATCGTGAATACAACGAATCTTGCAAACAGAAACATCAGGATAAGCTGTCCTGTCAGAAGTACAACAAGCGGAAGTGCAAGTGCGGCAAGCTGCCACAGTTTCAGCGTGATCATCGCGATTCCAAGAAACAATGACAGGCAGATACCTCCCATGTCATTTATCTCTCCCATATAGACTGTATATTTTCCTGTATACTCAGCAACATTACGAATAACCGCCGCACAGATCATTGCCCCGATATAGATCGGGAATGTCATTCCTGTCATGGAAAGGAAATAAGATACGATCGTTCCTGCACCGACTGCCAGTATCAGCTGAAAGACTGCTGACGGATACATTGATACATGTCTCTCATGCTTCTTCTCATCCTCTGCAAGAATGCTGTCATCACCTGCGACAACAGTAGACAGCAGATTTTTCTTCTCGATCAGACGGCTTGCGATCGGTCCGCCGATCATACTTCCGGCAATCAGACCAAAGGTTGCCGCAGCCGTACAGAATGTCGTTGCACCAGTCACACCGAAATCTTCCAGAACCGGACCAAATGCTCCGGCTGTTCCATGTCCTCCGACCATCGGGATAGAACCCGTGCAAAGACCGATGTAAGAATCAATCCCAAGCAGCTTTGCCAGTCCAATAGCCAGAAAGTTCTGAGATACGATCAGTGCAAATACAAGTATCAGAAAGACAAACAGTGATTTTCCTCCCTGTTTCAGTACTTTCAGATTTGCCTGAAAACCAACTGATGTGAAGAAGAATACCATACACACTTCTTTCAGTGTATCATCAAATGAAAACTCTGCAATTCCTGCGGCATAACAGATGCAGGTAAATACTGCAAAGATCAGCCCGCCGACAACCGGTGACGGAATACAGAATTTCTCCAGAAGATATATTCTTTTTCTCAAAAATTTTCCCAGCATCAGAGCCAGAACGGCAACCGCAATGGTCTGATACATATCAAGTGTAATATTCATTTTCGCCTTTCCCTTCCTGTTCACCCGGCTGAAGTATTTTCAACCTGTATTCCCTGTTCTTCATAGTACCTGAGTGCTCCCGAATGATATGGAATGGTGATTCCGGAATCGGCGCGACTGCTGTCCTGATCTATCGTTACTCCTGTTGCATACTGCAGTTCTTTTCCCTTTGTGTTCAGAAGCTCCGTCAGTGAATATGCCAGATCGTCTGATACTTTGTCACTGACACAGGCTACCGCCTCAACACCCAGAGTGGAAACATCCTTTTCCTGACCATAATAAGTCTCTGCCGGAATCACAGTCTCCAGATAATATGGATACTCTCCCTGTATTTTCTTCTTGACTGTCTCATCAATATCGAGAAATCGTATATCACACTGTCTGGAAAGTTCATCGATCATTGTTGTCTTAAGACCTGAAGTACAGAAGATCGCATCGATTTTTCCCTCTTCGAGTGCTTTTGCAGATTCCGTATAATCCATGTTTTCTTTTTTTACAAGACCATCTGTCAGTCCGCAGGCTGCCAGAATCTGTTCCGCATTCTGCTCACTTCCCGATTCTTCTGCACCTACACTGACTGTTTTGTCCTGGAGCTCGTCCAGAGATTCTATACCGGAATCTGCCCTGACAATAATCTGCATCACTTCTGTATACAGGCTTCCGATCGCACTGTATCCCTGAAGAGGCGTCTCTCCTTCATACTGACCATCTCCGTAATATGCGTTATTGATAATATCGGCCTGTGCGATTCCAAGCTGAATATAATTATCTGAAAGGAGTCGCAGATTGGCCACTGATCCTGTTGTGGCCCTGACTTCGAATTCATAATCCTCTATCTCATCTTCTGCCAGGCCTGCAAGCGTATTTGCCACCATATAATAGACAGCACCGGCTGATGCCGAGCCAATCCTCACTGTATGCCCCGGTACCGTACAGCCGGCAGCACTGCTCACCACAACAGCCATACCCGCAGCTGCAGCCAGTGTTTTTTTAATCTTGTCTTTTTTCACAGATGTTTCATCCTCCCTATAAAAGTTTCGTTGTCCATTTGCTCATGTCCCAGACTTCATTTACCACATCCTGATAAAATTCCGGTTCATGACAGATCAGGAGAATACTTCCCCTGTATTCTTTCAGTGCACTCTTCAGAGCATCCTTTGCATCAACATCCAGATGGTTGGTCGGCTCGTCCAGAAGCAGCACATTCGTATCTCGGTTGACCAGTTTACACAGACGTACCTTTGCCTGCTCTCCACCGCTCAGGACACGCACCTGACTCTCGATGTGCTTTGTGGTCAGACCGCATTTTGCCAGTGCTGAACGCACCTCATACTGCGTGTAGGACGGGAATTCCTGCCATAATTCTTCGATACAGGTCGTCTTGTTGTCACCTTTTACTTCCTGCTCAAAATATCCCAGCTGGAGATTTTCACCTCGTTCGCAGTTCCCCTTAAGGGATGGGATCAGCCCGAGGATACTTTTCAGAAGAGTTGTTTTTCCGATACCATTGGTTCCCACCAGTGCGATCTTCTGACCGCGTTCCATGGTGAAATTCAGTGGTTTTGATAATGGCTCATCATAACCGATCACAAGATCATGTGTTTCAAAGAGCATCTTGCCCGGAGTTCTTCCGTAACGGAAATTGAATTCCGGCTTCGGTTTCTCTGCTGCCAGCTCGATCACATCCATCTTGTCGAGTTTTTTCTGACGGGACATAGCCATATTTCTGGTTGACACACGGGCTTTGTTTCTTGCGACAAAGTCTTTCAGCTCACTGATTTCCTGCTGCTGGCGGCGATAAGCTGCTTCCAGCTGTGCTTTCTTCACCGCATAAACTTCCTGGAAGTGATCGTAATCACCTACATAACGATTCAGCTCCTGATTTTCCATATGATAGATGATATTAACCACATCATTCAGAAATGGAATGTCATGGGAAATCAGGATAAATGCATTTTCATAATCCAGAAGATATCGCTTCAGCCATGCGATATGTTCTTCATCGAGATAGTTGGTCGGCTCATCCAGAAGAAGAATGTCCGGTTTCTCCAGAAGCAGTTTGCCAAGAAGGACTTTTGTTCTCTGACCGCCACTCAGGTCTGTAACATCACGGTCCAGTCCCAGATCAAGAAGTCCGAGTGCTCTTGCGACTTCTTCTACTTTGGAATCAATGACATAAAAATCATGCAGTGTCAGCTCATCCTGAATCGTCCCAAGCTCTTCCATCAGATCATTCATCTCTTCTTCACTGGCACTTCCCAAAAGATCACAGATTTCGTTCATTCGCTGTTCTTTCTGAAGAAGTGGATCAAAAGCGGATTTCAGAACTTCCTGGATCGTCATTCCTTTTTCCAGTACCGCATGCTGGTCAAGATATCCTGCATGAACGTTTTTGGCCCATTCTACCTTGCCTTCATCCGGCATCAGTTTACCTGTAACGATACTCATGAATGTAGATTTACCTTCTCCATTCGCACCGACAAGTCCGATATGCTCTCCTTTCAGAAGTCGAAAAGAAACATCTGAGAAAATAGCTCTGTCACCAAAGCCATGGGTCAGATGTTCTACATTTAATATACTCATATGCAATTCTCTCTTTCTAACTTATAAGATCATTATAGACGAAGCACCGTGGTAAATGCAACCTTGTTTTATCTTGCGGCTGTTTACAGTACAAAACTCCGGAGATACGAATTCCCCGGAGTTTTTGTTTTGAATAAAACTTCTTTAAATTTTCTGTAATTCTTTTGCAGTTGCTTCCTCGCTTATTTCAGCAGTCCCTCTGCAACTTTTTCAAGTTCATCACGGATCTTGATATGCTGTGGACAGACCTCCTCGCATTTTCCACACTTCACGCACTCTGTTGCGGATTTTCTTCCGTGACCACCAACCAGCCAGTTTTCCTGATGAAGTGCCTGCGGTTTGCTTCCGTACAATGTCAGATAATTCATTGCTGTGAAAGAACCGGAAATTCCAATCTCCATCGGACAGACTTTTGCACAATAATTGCAGGTCGTACATGGAATCAGCGGAATCTTCTTTAACTCTTCCTGCGCTTTATCCAGAGTTTCTTTTTCTTTTGCAGAAAGTCCATTGAAATCTTTCATATAAGAAAGGTTATCCTGCATCTGTTCGATGTTGCTCATTCCGGAAAGAACAGTGATTACGCCTTCCAGATTTGCTGCAAAACGAACTGCCCAAGATGCTGCAGATGCGTCCGGTTCTGCGTCTTTCAGAATCTTTTCTACGCTTTCCGGTGGGGTTGCAAGCATGCCACCCTTGACTGGTTCCATGATAACGACCGGTTTTCCGTGTTTACGTGCAACTTCATAACACGCTCTTGACTGAATTGCCGGGTTTTCCCAGTCAGCATAGTTGATCTGAAGCTGAACAAATTCCATTTCCGGATGTGCATTCAGGATCGTTTCCAGTTCTTCCGGTGTGGAATGGAAAGAAAATCCGATATGTTTGATCAGACCTGCTGCTTTCTTTTCCTGCACCCAGCTCCACAGATCAAAATCATCAAAATATTTTGTACGTGCTTCGCCCAGATTATGAAGCAGATAAAAATCAAAGTATCCTGCTCCTGTCTGTTTCAGGGATGTTTCAAACTGTGATGTCGCATCCTCTTTTGTCTTGCAGTTGATCCATGCTGCATTCTTAGTCGCAAGTTTAAAGCTTTCTCTTGGATAACGCTCTACCAGTGCCTGACGGATTGCATCTTCGCTTCCTGCATAAGCCCATGCAGTATCAAAATAAGTAAATCCGGCATCCATAAAAAGGTCTACCATCTTTTTTGTCTGCTCAATATCGATGTTGTCGTCATCGATTTTCGGCAGACGCATCAGTCCAAATCCAAGTTTCTTGATTTCTTCTCCTAAATATGCCATAGGTATCCTCCTTGTTTTTGCATTTCGTGACTGCTGGTATTCGCAGCCACGGTGTCTTTTTTATTTTAGCACAACTTTCTATAATGGAAAACTTCCCACAGATTTTCTCCGCGAAAGGCTTTTTGTATGTCAGGCCTGAGCCTCTTTTTTTATGAATATGGCTGCTGCCAGTCTGTCGATTACTTTATTACAAAAGATTGTATATGCCGCACCAAATACATTCGCACCGATACGAAGTGCTACTGCTGCCGGCATGCCAAATAATCCTGCTGCGATGGACAGTGCTCCGAAAGTATTAAATGCAGTCTGCCAGGCATATCCTGCTGAATAACCGACTCCGATTCCACCGATCATTCCGATATACGGATACATAGATTCCGGAAGAACCAGATATAAAATAATAAAGATCGCGCAGCCTACAATATTAAATTGCCATCTTTTTCCTGATCTGGCAATGCAGTCTTCGGTAAATGGAAGGCATACAGACATGCAGGCAATTCCTGCCCACATCGCTCTCGGAAGTCCCAGAAGATTCATGAAGAGCATTGCACTGGAAACGATCAGTGTCAGTTTCAGATACCATCTGCCACGCGCGGAATTCAGATTAAATTCACGAAACAGGTCCAGAAATGTTCTTCTGTAAGGACGATTTTTCTAGTTTTTGTAAAAGATCACCATACAGAGGATCATACCGACAAGAAGTCCTTCTACTCTCTTTATGTATTCTGCTCCGGTCACATCGTAGCCTAACAGAAGAAGATATCCCAGAACAAATGTTGAATGATTATACATGATCACATTGTGGCAGCCCAAGATCATCAGAAGCATGATGCAAATGATATTCACCGCAAAGGCCGGTACTGCAGAGACTGAATTTGCAATCCTCGGTCCGATCATCAGGATCCCATAAATCCCTGCAATGCAAAACAGCCCATGTGTCGTCCTTATTCCGAAATCTGCCTGACGGAGAACCAGCACCGCCAGAAGGACAGTTACTCCAACTACGCTGTTATTACTGCCGGTAAGCTTACTGTACCAAGACACAACCGCCACACAGAATGCCATTACAAGGTATACTTTGAAATTGTAGATCAGAATATGCCTGCGTTTTTCCTTTGGATCTGTGGTATTTTTGATCAACTGCTTCGAACCCACAGAACTCAGCTGCAGTTCCTGATAAAAGGTCATAATTCTCGCTCCTTTTTTACAAAGTGTAGAGAACTATACCGCAAATCCGTCGGAAGGTCAAGAGGAGTTTTGCAATGTGTCCTGGCCTTCACTCCTCATCTGCCTGAAACTGATCTGGATAAATCCTGCTGCCTTCATAACCACATACGCCCATCCTCGGTGAATTACATATTGGTAACCACAAATCCGGGAGATAAAAATCATCCCCTTCTTCATACTCGCACTCCACTTTCAGGCACTCATCGCACCAATATGGCACCCCTTCATA
The DNA here is from genome assembly GCA_963622815.1 of Ruminococcus bicirculans (ex Wegman et al. 2014). Lineage (GTDB taxonomy): Bacteria > Bacillota > Clostridia > Lachnospirales > Lachnospiraceae > Blautia_A. The sequence goes on along the minus strand of CAVFJK010000190.1, from coordinate 494 downwards.
ATATCCTTGAGGATTCACCCACTTTGCTTCATTCTTTCCACAATTACTGCAAATAATTTCAGGTAGATTATTCCGTGATAAAATTACAATTCCATTGTTTCCTCTTTTTCCTTCACGCACACTATGTATTTTAATGTTTAATTCGGTGGTTGAACCAAAATCATATTCATAAAATATCTCATCACCAGCATTCACAACGTCTTTTAAACGATAATTCATATTCCTGGCAGGAGCCATCCAGAAACTGTCTGTAGCTGGACAACTCTCATACCGTATATGGTCGATCGTAAACGCGCTGAGATGACCGCAACATTCTACCCAAATATCACGAATAAATTTGTCCAGTTCTTTTAATGTAGTATTTTCACCTGCTTCAACAACTAACCAATATCCTTTTTTATATTTCCCAGTAATTATAATCTGAAAATATCTGCATATTCTTTTTACAGTTCCTTTCTCCAATCGGAGTTTTCTTTTTGAACATGCTCCTAGAT
>CAVFJK010000189.1:0-3147 GCA_963622815.1 Ruminococcus bicirculans (ex Wegman et al. 2014) | reverse complement strand
AAGGTCAAACTGTCAAAAAATGGGGAAAGTTTTTGTCATGTTACGTAAACTTTCCCCATATGCCGAATTACATCAGCGTTTCTTTTTTAAATTAAGTACCAGATGTCTAGGAAGACCATTTACCATGATCGGCTGGTAATCGCCCTGGATCAGCGGACTGATATAGTCGACAAAATCCTTTGTTACATAAGTGGCATCTTTATTCATCCAGTTACGCGGAACGACTTTTTCTTCGTTTGCGATGCGATGTACATCATAAATACCAGTCTTTGCCATATATGGGTCATCGGAAACACGGTCAATGACGATCATTTTTCCGGTGTCACCTTCGTCAGCTGCTTTCACTGCTGCTCCACCTACCATGAATGCTTCATCAATATCGACTCTGGAAGCCATATGGGAAGCACTTCTCTGCAGTGTAGAGAGTTCTACAGCTCTTGTCTTGCAGCCGCACTCTGCTGCGAGGAAGTTTGCCAGATAGGTAGCGGTTCCTGCAAGCTGTTTATGTCCGAATGCATCTACATAATCTCCGGAGCTTCCAAGTTCACATACATAGCGGCCGTCTGCAAGGCGGATACCTTCAGATACAGCAATGACAACAGAGGATTTTTTCTTCAGGAGGTCTTTAACCTTAACAAGGAATTTATCAATGTCAAACGGAACTTCCGGAAGATAGATCAGATCCGGGCCATCGCAGTCTTCGGTTCTGGCAAGTGCTGTTGCGCCGGTCAGCCAGCCTGCGTTACGTCCCATGATTTCCATGATCGTGATCATACTTTTCTTATAGGTAAGGCCCTGAGCGTCACGGATGACTTCTTTTGTGGAAGCACCAATATATTTTGCCGCACTTCCGAATCCAGGTGTATGGTCAGTCAGCGCAAGGTCATTATCAATGGTCTTCGGAACACCGAGGAATTTCTGTTTCTGGCCTGTAAGGATTGCATAATCAGAAAGTTTCTTGATCGTATCCATGGAATCGTTTCCGCCGATGTAGATAAAAGCATCGATGTCCAGGCGGTTCAGGATCTCGAAGATTTTCTCATAGATTGCTTTGTCTTCATGGATCTCCGGCAGTTTAAAACGGCAGGAGCCAAGGAATGCAGACGGGGTACGTTTCAGAAGTTCGATATCAAGCTCGGAATGAATCTGTGTGGAAAGATCAATGTATTGTTCATCCAAAAGTCCCTGGATTCCGTGGAGCATACCGTATACTTTATCAAAGCCACGTTCAATGGCGTTCTTATACACTCCTGCCAGACTGGAATTGATTACGGATGTAGGGCCTCCGGACTGTCCTACGATGATATTGCGTTTTTTTGCCATGCTGTCATCTCCTTTTGTATATTTTACGTCATGTATAATGTATAATATTACCAAGAGAAATTCGAATAGTCAAGTTTATTTGTACAGTTTGTATTATATATGTAACGAAAGCAACTGTATATATTGTGATTCTGCTCATGTGAAAAGAATTCTAAAGCACTAAAAGTATAAAATTATATTAAAAACGCTACGGTCAGATGTCCTGTGCCTTCCCGGCAAGGCATAGTTTCGCAGAGAAATTTTAAACATACTAAGCGAATTAAAAGAAAAACGTAAAACACCCGTAAGAATGATATCTGAATACAAACCTTCTGCAGGAAATCTGACAGTTCTTAGATTTGAATAAGCTGCGTTGTATACAAAAATTGTACTGTCTGAGCAACGCGAGTTTACGATTTTTGTATACGTATTTAGCAGTGAAATTCAAATCTTAGAAATGACGATTTCCGAAGCCTGTTTGTATTTCAGATATCATTTCCTACGGGTGATAACAATTTTTTCTTTATTTAGTTAAAATGTAAATTTATCAGCGAAATATGCCTCAAGTTCATCAATCTTAATACGAACCTGCTCCATGGTGTCACGGTCACGTACAGTAACTGCACCGTCGTTTTCGGATTCGAAATCGTAAGTGATGCAGAACGGTGTACCGATCTCATCCTGTCTTCTGTAACGTTTTCCGATGTTTCCACGGTCATCAAATTCGCAGTTGTATTTCTTGCTCAGCTGATGGAAGATCTTCTCTGCGCCTTCGTTCAGTTTCTTTGAAAGAGGAAGGACACCGATCTTAACCGGAGCCAGTACCGGATGGAAATGAAGGACTGTACGAACGTCGTTCTTCTCTGCATCCAGAACTTCTTCATCATATGCACTGCACAGGAATGCAAGTACCATACGGTCTGCACCAAGTGATGGCTCGATTACATACGGAATGTATTTCTGTTTCTTCTCATCGTCAAAGTATGTCAGATCCTGACCGGATACATTCTGATGCTGTGTCAGGTCATAGTCTGTTCTGTCAGCGATGCCCCACAGTTCGCCCCATCCGAATGGGAACAGGAACTCTACGTCTGTAGTAGCTTTACTGTAGAAGCTCAGTTCTTCTTTATCATGGTCACGGTAACGTACTTCGTCATCTTTAAGACCAAGAGAGCTCAGCCAGTCAAGACAGAATTTCTTCCAGTATGCAAACCACTCAAGGTCTGTATCCGGCTCGCAGAAGAATTCAAGTTCCATCTGCTCGAACTCACGGGTACGGAATGTAAAGTTACCCGGTGTGATCTCGTTACGGAAGGATTTACCGATCTGTCCGATACCGAACGGGATCTTCTTACGGGATGTTCTCTGTACATTCTTGAAGTTTACAAAGATACCCTGTGCTGTTTCTGGTCTTAAATAAACAGTGTTTTTAGCATCTTCTGTTACACCCTGGAATGTTTTGAACATCAGGTTAAACTGACGGATATCTGTGAAGTTGTGTTTACCGCAGGACGGACACGGAACCTCATGCTCTTTGATGAAGTTCATCATCTGTTCCTGGGACCATGCATCTACGCTTCCTTCGATTGCAATATCATGTTCACCGCAGAAATCTTCGATCAGCTTATCTGCACGAAAACGTTCGTGGCATTCTTTACAGTCCATCAGAGGATCGGAAAATCCGCCAAGATGACCGGAAGCAACCCATGTCTGAGGATTCATCAGGATCGCACAGTCAACACCTACGTTGTACGGGGATTCCTGAACGAATTTCTGCCACCATGCACGTTTTACATTATTTTTCAGTTCAACACCGAGATTACCATAATCCCATGTGTTTGCCAG